>NZ_JBSFWR010000033.1:0-74405 GCF_053594915.1 Kitasatospora sp. NPDC002543
AGCTGGGTCTCGTGGGCGCCGGCCAAGGCGGGCCTCCTGTTCCGGAGTTCGTTCGGGGTCTTCCGGGGCCTTCCGGGGTCTTCCGGGAGCGGGCGCCGGGGCCCGGGCTCACGGCTCCTGGGGGAGCAGCAGCCAGAGGATCACGTAGAGCAGGATCCCGGGGCCGGGCAGCAGCCAGGAGACCAGGAAGATCACGCGCATGGTCGACGGGGTGAGGCCGAAGCGGTCGGCGAGCCCGGCGCAGACGCCGGCGATGACGCGGTTGTGGCGGGGACGGGCAAGACGGGAACTCATGCTCTTCTCCGTACGGTGGCGGCCCGGTCCGGCCGGTCCGGCGGGCTGCCTCCATCCTCCGCCGCCGCCCGCCCCAAGTCCTCAGCCCGGCAGGTGATTCTCCACCCCGAAGGGTCACCGGGGAGGCGTAGCCGGATGTCGGGGTCCCGTCAGGGTGGCCCTGAGGAACCGGGGGGCGTCCTCGGTCCGGAGCGCCGGAGGGGGCTCGATAGGATGCTGCCGATCGCGGTCGGCCGGGGGGCGGACGAAAGCCCGACTTCGTCGTGAAACGACCTCTCGTGCAAGCGGTTTCACGTCCTGATGGGTTCTGTCCCGCATTCTCCCGTGAGGTTGGATTGCACACTCGGCATCGCAGATTCCTGACCGCGACCGCCGCCGTCACGCTGGCCTCCGGCCTGGCCGTCGCCGGGACCCCGGTCGGCTTCGCCGCGCCGCAGCCCGTCGCGGTGTCCCCGGGCACCCAGGGCCGTTCCTCGCCGGTCACGGTCGCCCTCGCCGGCGTTCCCGGCACCCTCAGCGCGGGCGGTGCGCCGGTGGAGTTCACCGCGACGCTCCGGAACACCGCCGACCACCGGCTGGACGTCCGGTCCCCGGTCTTCGTCCTGGCCGACACCGGTGCCGGCACCGGGCCGGGCCACTTCAGGCTGGAGTACCGGCCACCCGGCGGCGCCGAGTGGCAGGACGCCCGGGCGAACGGCCTCGCCACCGGCGGCCGCTGGGTGCTCGACCGGCCCGCCGCGCTGTCCCTGGCGGCCGGCGCCGAGGCCGTCTACCGGCTGCGGCTCACCGTCACCGCCGACGCCCCGGCCGGGCGGGTGACCGCGGGCTTCACCGCCGCGGTCTCGGATCCGGCCCTGCCGCCGGACCAGCACACCGGCGACGCGGACAGCGGCCGCCCGGACCTGCTCATCGTCCCGGCGGTGGTACCGACCGCGGCGCCGACCACCCCGGCGGCCACCGCCGAGGTCGGGTTCGACGGCGTGCCCATCCTGTTCACGGTGGGCGGGGAGGCCAAGCCGTTCAGGCTGCTGCTCGCCAACCACAGCGGCAAGGAGCTGCGGGTCGTGCCCGCGGTCGTGTTCCGGGGGGAGCACGAACTCCCCGCGGACACCGTCAGGTTCGAGTTCCGTGCCGCGGACGGGCAGTGGTGGGGCGCCACCCCGGGCGGCTGCTCGCAGCGCACCGACCGGCTCTGCTTCGGACTGCGGGCCGGGGACCGGGACTCCGGCGTCATCACCCTCGCGAACGGCGGGAGCCGCACCGTCGAGCTCCGGCTGGCCTTCACCGAGGACGCGCCGATCCTGTTCGAGTCCCTGGTCGCCGTCTCGGACACCGTGCCGGAGCCGGGCGAGGGCGCGGCCGAGTCGGTCGGCCCGGCGGCCGACTTCATCACCGTGGCCGCGACGAGTGCCACCGCCGCGCCCGCTCCGGCCGTCCCGGACCCCGGCCCGGGCGAGGCGGCACCGGAGCCGTCCACCGCCCCGGTGGTCACGGTGGCGGTGCCCCCGCTGGCGTCGAGCCCGGCGGACGACGCGCACCCGGCCGCCGCCGCGGTCCCGACCGCCGGCACCCGGCTGGCCTCCACCTCCGGCGGCGCGGCCTCGCGGCCGCTGGCGGTCACCGGGGTGGCCGCGATCGCCATGGGCATCGGCACCCTGGTGGTGGCGCGGCGCCGCAACCGCGTCCGGAGCGGCGGCAACTGAGCCCCGCACGCCGGAAGGCCCGGCCGTCCCCGCTCGGCGGCGGGTGACGGACGGGCCTTCCGGCGTGCGCGCGGTGGGCGCGCGGAGCGCTGCGCTCAGCCGGCCGGGTTCTGCGGCGGCTGCGGCTGGGCGTACGGGTTGTCCGCCACCGGCTGCGGCGGGACGCCCGGCTGGTACGGCGAGGCGCCGTGCGGCGGGGCGGGCGGGGCGGCCAGCGGCGCGACCGGCGGAGCGGGGACGCCGGCCGGCGGCGGGACGGGCGCGCCCGGCTGCGCGGCGTACGGGGCGTTGGGGTTGTACGGGGCCTGCGGGGCGTTGGGGTTGAACGGCGCGCCCGGGTTGAACGACCCCTGCGGGGCGCCCGGGTCGAACCCGGCCGCGGCCTGGGCGGGCTGCTTCTTGGCGTTGCCGCGCTCGACGAGTGCCTTCACCGAGGCGACGATCATGCCGATCGGCAGGATGAACACCTTGAAGAAGATGTAGTAGGTGCCGCCCTCGAAGACGAACGCCAGGTAGTAGGCGTACCCCAGGAATCCGAGGCCGAGGACGACGTTGAGGATGCGCAGGCCGACCTTCAGCCCTCCGGCGGCGGCTCCGAGGGCCACCATGATGACGCCGCTGAGCGCCAAGAGCACGACGTACCACGAGAAGAGCGGTTCGACGCTGAAGTCCAGATTGTTCAAGACGGTTTCCTGGGAGGGGAAGAAGAGAAAACGGCGGGCGCCGTTCGGGGACGAGAGCGCAGAGTACTGGAGGCGGCCGACATTCGTCGCCGCCTTTGCGTCACGGTGTCATTGCGCTGTTCCGGCGCGGCAGCAGACGAGGTGGGAAATGACGGAGTTTGAGGTGCTGCGGGTTTTTTGCGGGCCCGACGGGAGCCACGGGAACGCGCTCGGGGTGGTGCGCGACGGCGCCGCCGTGCCGGAGCGCGCGGACCGGCAGCGGATCGCGCGCGAACTCGGCTTCAGCGAGACGGTGTTCGTCGACGACCCGGAGCGCGGGGAGATCGACATCTACGCCCCGTCGGTGCGCCTGCCGTTCGCGGGCCACCCCTGCGTGGGCGCCGCCTGGCTGCTCGGCGTGGACCGGCTGGTCACGGCGGCCGGGGAGGTGGCCGTGCGGCGGGCGGACGGGCTGGTCCGGATCGCGGCCCGGCCGGAGTGGGCCCCGGCCCGCACCCTGCGGCAGTACGGTTCGGCGGCCGAGGTGGAGGCGCTGGAGGTGCCGCCGCCGGGGGAGTGGGTCTACGCCTGGGCCTGGCGGGACGATGCGGCCGGCACCGTACGGGCCCGGGCCTTCCCCGGGCGGGGCGACGGGATCGACGAGGACGAGGCGACCGGTGCGGCCGCCCTGCTGCTGGCCGCGCGCCTCGGCCGGGAGCTGGCCGTCACCCAGGGCCGGGGCTCGCTGCTGCTGGCCGGTCCGCGCGGGGGCGGGCTGGTCGAGGTCGGCGGCCGGGTGGTCCGGGCCCCGGGCACGGCTCAGCCGGCCGGGGGCGTCGGCTCGGCCTAGCTAGGGCGTGTCTGACAATTCCCGCCGGGCGTGCGACGCCAAGTGTCAGACACGCCCTAGGCGCGGCGGCGGGCGGCGGGCGCGACCGGGGCCACGGTGGCGACCGAGGTGACGGCCGCGACCGCGCCGACGGCGGTCACCGGCGGTGCGGAGCGCACCGCCGGCCGGGGCGCCCGCGGCCGCCGGTCCCGCAGCAGGTGCCGCAGGCCGGGGACGAGCGCGAGGTGGGCGACGGCCACGCCGACCACGGCGAGCAGGATGTGGTCCACGTTGAGGACGTGCCCGGGGGCCCAGGAGGAGAGGAACTCCAGCACGGTCGCCAGCATCGCGGAGACGCCGGTGGTGCGCAGGAAGGAGGGCAGCCAGCGGGCCCGGAGCCGGCCGCCGGCCAGCGGCAGCAGGATCCCGAGCGGGGCCAGCAGCAGGAGCTCGCCGACCACCTGCCAGCCGCTGGAGGAGCGGAGCGAGGCGAGCGGCGTCAGGTTGGCGTCGTACACCCAGGCGACCGGCAGTGGTCTCAGCACCAGCCAGAGCACCAGCGCCAGGTGGCCGGTGAGGCCCGCCAGTCCGGCCAACCGGAGGGGACGGTGGACGGCCGCCGCCGGGCTGCTCTCGGTCCCCGCGCCGGAACGCTCGTCGCGTGTCCTGGTGCCATCTCGCTGCACGGGAGGGAGGACGTGGACCGACTGCACGTCGGTTCCACACCGGGCGTGAACATTCCCAAACGCGCCCCCGAAGTCCCTTCCCGCCCCCTTCCCGCCCCTTCTCCGGCCTACTTGCAGGCCGAGGCCGTCGGCACCGCGCCGAACACGTTGTCCGGCGGAGGACTGCCCGGTGCCACCGGGGTGGGCGACGGGCTCGGGCTCACGGCCGCCTTGGTGCCGCGGGTCGGGGACACGGTCGGCGCCGGGCCCGGCGGGGTGACCAGGGCCGCCGGTATGTGCGGGGTGGTCGGGCAGGCCGTCCGGCTGGCGGGCGCGCCGGCGTCGACCGGTACGGCGGTCGGCCGGATGCCGCAGCCGGACGCCAGCGCGAGCAGCAGCAGCACGCCGGCGCCGCGGCGCAGGACGGTGCGGGGGGAAGCGGTGTCGGTCGGGGTGCTCACGTGGCGTCCTTGTCCTCGGCGGCGTCGCCGGCGGGGCGGCCCTCGGCCTCGCCCGCGGACGGCGGAGGCGGCGGGGCCAGCGGCAGCGTCAGGGTGAACACCGCGCCGACCTCCCCGTTCGCCGCCGTGATCGTCCCCCCGTGTATCCGGGCGTTGGCCATCGCGATCGACAGGCCGAGACCGCTGCCCTCCGAGCGCGCCCGCCCCCGGTCCGCCTTGTAGAAGCGGTCGAAGACGTGCGGCAGCACGTCCTCCGGGATGCCCGGGCCGCTGTCGGAGACCTCGATCACGACCGACTCCCCGTCCTGCCGGACCTTGACCCTCACCGGCGAGCCGCCGTGCTTCAGCGCGTTGCCGATCAGGTTCGCGAAGACCACGTCGAGCCGGCGCGGGTCGACCACGGCCAGGATGCCGCGCGGGGCGTCCAACTCGACCGCGTCGTACCAGGCCCGCCCGTCGATGCAGGACATGATCAGGTCGGCGATGTCCACCTCGTCGGCGACCAGCTTGGCGGTGCCCGCGTCGAAGCGGGTCACCTCCATCAGGTTCTCCACCAGGTCGGACAGCCGCCGGGTCTCGCTGACCACGAGCCGGACGGCCGGCTCGATCATCGGGTCCAGAGACTCGGCCTCGTCCTCCAGGATGTCCGTCACGGCGGTCATCGCGGTCAGCGGGGTGCGCAGCTCGTGCGACATGTCGGCGACGAAGCGCCGGCTCTGCGCCTCGCGCGCGCTCAGCTCCTCGACCTGCTCGTGCAGCGACTCCGCGGCCCGGTTGAAGGTCCGTGCCAGGTCGGCCAGCTCGTCCGAGCCCTCGACCTCCAGCCGGGTGTCCAGACGGCCCTCGCCGAGCCGCCGGGCGGCGTCCCCGAGCCGCTTGACCGGCCGCAGCACGGTCGCCGAGGCGGCCTGGGCGAGCAGCGCCGAGCCGATCAGCGCGAGCAGCGTGGCGATCGCCAGCGACCAGCCCAGCGTGTTGAGGTCGGCCCGCTCGTTCTCCAGCGACTTGAACATGTACGCCGTCGGGCCGTTCGGCACCACCTTGGTGCCGCCGATCACGAACGGCCGGCCCTCCAGGTTCTGCCGCTGCCAGTACAGGTGGTACGGGTACGGGTTGTTCTCGGTGACCTCGCGCGGCCGGGCGACGGTGGACTGCAGCGCGGTCGGGACGTCGGCCAGCGTGAAGTGCGTCGGGTCGGAGGAGGCCGGGCACTCCGGGTGCGCCGGGTCGACGATCACCACGTCGTACGTCAGCCCGGAGCTGGCCACGGTGGATGCCAGCCCGGCCAGCTCCTGGCAGGTCGCGTTCAGCGGCAGCTCGGAGACGTTGCGGGTGAGCGAGACACGGAAGTCGTTCAGCGCGGTGTCCTGGGCGCGCTTGAGCACGGCGTCGCGGTTCAGCCAGTACGCGATGCCGGAGGCCGAGACGGCGGCGAGCAGCGCGACGGCCGCGAACACCGCGATCAGCCGCACCCGCAGGGAGCGCAGCCGACGCCACCGGCCCGTCGAGAACCGCCGGGCAGTCGTCTGATGGTCAGTCACAAGAGCCTGTCGTGGTACGGGAGTTCCAGGGGCGGGTGAGGGGCTGGTCGGGGGCGGGCGGGATCAGGCCGGCGGGTCCAGCCGGTAGCCCACCCCGCGCACGGTGCGGATCAGCGTCGGCGCGGACGGCACGTCCTCGACCTTGGCCCGCAGCCGCTGCACGCACGCGTCCACCAGGCGGGAGTCGCCGAGGTAGTCGTGCTCCCAGACCAGCCGCAGCAGCTGCTGGCGGGAGAGCGCCTGGCCGGGCCGGCGGCTGAGCTCCAGCAGCAGCCGCAGCTCGGTCGGGGTGAGCTGGAGGTCCTGCCCGTCCTTGGTGACGGTCATCGCCGCGCGGTCGATCACCACGCTGCCGTAGGCGGAGGAGTCCGAACTCTCCCGCTCGCCGCGGCGCAGCACCGCCCGGATCCGGGCGTCCAGCACCCGCGGCTGCACCGGCTTCACCACGTAGTCGTCCGCGCCCGACTCCAGGCCCACCACCACGTCGATGTCGTCCGAGCGGGCGGTCAGCAGGATGATCGGCAGCTGGTCGGTGCGCCGGATCCGGCGGCACACCTCGAAGCCGTCGATGCCGGGCAGCATCACGTCCAGCACGATCAGGTCGGGCCGCTGCTCCTTGAAGAGGCGCAGACCGTCCTCGCCGGAGGCGGCGGTGGCCACGCGGTGGCCCTGGCGGGTGAGGGCGAGTTCGAGGCCGGTCCGGATGGCGTCGTCGTCCTCGATCAGTAGGAGGAAAGGCACGGCCCCATTTTGGCCCACCGGCAGCGCCGAATCACCCCCCGGACCGCCCACCGCTCCCCCGGGAACCGGAACGCGTGCCACCGGCGTCCGGTACGGAGGGAGGCGGACCAGGACATTCGGCCCGCTCCTGTGACACCCCTGTGACAGTCGGCGGACAGCGCCATCACAACCGGCGGGCAGGATTTTCCGTGTCGCCGCAGGACAGCGGGCCGCAAGGCCGGCTGAAGGGCGGCTACCGGAACCGCTCGTACCGACCCAGGGGGCGCACGATGAACGCCATGCTTCAGACCCGGACCAACCCGGCTGTCCGCACCGCGCGTTCGTCAGCCACGTCCCACCGGACCCGGTTCGAGGTCAGGACCGACGAGAACTCCGGTGCCGTGACCGTGCGGGGGTGCGCGCACAGCACCGGTGGAAACCCTGGCGCCCGTCGGGTGAGCGGCGGCGGCAGGACGGGGGAGTTGTACGGGATCGGCCGTCTGGGGAGTTCGGCCGACTCCGGCACCACCCTCACGCTGCGGGGAGTCCTCCCCGTCCGCGTCGAGGGCAAGGACGCCCCGGGCAACCGGGGGACCGGGGGGAACGGTCTGCGGACGTTCGGTTCGGGGGAGCCGGACAGCCGCGAGGCCGCCGGTGCGACGCTGCTGCGGCTGAACCCCGCTGCGGCCCGCACCACCGAGGCCGCACAGGGAGGCGCGCAGGGGGAGCACCCGGCCGTCGCGGAGGACCACATCACGGAGTTCACCGCGTACGTGCGCGAGCGCCGCGCCTCCCTGTACGCCACGGCCTACCACCTGACCGGTGACCGCTACGAGGCCGAGGACCTGCTGCAGAGCGCGCTCTTCAGCACCTACCGGGCCTGGGGCCGGATCACCGACAAGGCCGCGGTCGGCGGGTACCTCCGCCGCACCATGACCAACCTGCACATCTCCGCCTGGCGGCGCCGCAAGGTCAACGAGTACCCGACCGAGGAGCTGCCGGAGACGGCCGGCGACACCGACGCGATGGGCGGCACCGAGCTGCGCACCGTGCTCTGGCAGGCGCTGGCGAAGCTTCCGGAGAACCAGCGCACGATGCTGGTGCTGCGGTACTACGAGGGCAAGACCGACCCGGAGATCGCCGACGTGCTGGGGATCAGCGTCGGCACGGTCAAGAGCAGCATCTGGCGCGCCCTGCGCCGGCTGCGCGAGGACGAGCACCTGAACAAGTCCGGCGACACCGTCCGGGCGTTCGGCGAGCTGGTCGCGTAACGAGGACTCCCGTCGGGGGACGGGAAGCGGACGGTCACGGTCCGGGGGCAGCGGCTCGGGGGAGCACGCCCGTGGGGGAGCCGAGGACCGTTCGGGAAGGCGACGGCCCGGTGCGGGGGAGACGCACCGGGCTTTCGTCGTGCTCGGGGGCCGGACGCGAAGGCTCCGGCCGGGCCGGCGCGCGGGCTCCGGCGGCGCGGGGTTCAGGCCGCGGAGAGCTCCGTCGTCCGGGCCGCGGCGCGGATCCGCCGCTCGGCCTCCGGGCCGGCGCACGCGTACGAGCCGAGCGCGACCTGCCGGCCGACGATGGACCGCTCGGCCCGCATCAGCCGCAGGCCCCGGCGCAGCAGCACCGGCAGCGACTTGCGGCCCTCCCGGACGTCCCGGCGCAGCCGGCGCCAGGCCGTGGTGAGCGCGCCGTTGCGCAGGCACAGGGCGTCGCCGAGGAGGTCCTGGTCGGCGCACTCGGCGGCGATCTCGGCGGCGAAGATGCCCTCCGCTATGAACGCGCCCGCCCCGTCCAGCTCCAGGCCGCGGGTGCCGATGCGGCCGTTGTCCGGGATGGAGTACACCGGGACGTCCGTACGGCCGTGCTCGTACAGGGAGCGGATCGCGGCGACGGCCTGGTCGCGGTGCCACGCGAGCGGGGAGTCCCAGTCGACGGCGCCGTCCGGCAGCCGCGGCAGGGTCGGGTCGTCCCCGTCCTTGTAGAAGTCGTCGAGCTGGAGCACCGGAAGGCCGCTGCGCTCGGCGAGCGAGGACTTCCCCGACCCCGAGGGCCCGGAGAGCAGGATCACCCGGGCATGCCCGGTCGGTGCGGGGTTCATGGGGGAGTCACTCACGGGACACCAGTCTGACGCATCCCGGCCGGTTGCCGAAACCGGTCGGCTCACTCCTTCCTGGTCGCCTCCGGGTCGGTGAGGGCGGCGTGCAGCAGCGGGAGGTAGCGGCTGTCGACCTGGAGGTAGACCGGCTCGCCGCCGCCGGGCGGCCGGTACCCGGTGGCGGCCCAGTCCTGGCTGTGCCAGGTGTCGGGCTCGGGCTCGTGGAAGGTGCCTCCGGCGGGCAGGTCGAGGCGGCCGAGGGCGAGGGAGCCGAAGGCGGCCGTCGGGGCGCCCGGAGTGATGCGCAACTTCCCGTTGACGTAGGCGCGCTGCCAGCCGGGCCGGTCGGAGCGGGCCGAGCACGGCACCCGCACGGACTTGCCCGAGGCCAGCCGCCTGCGGGTGCGGGACACGTGCCACTTCCGGAGGAAGCCGTCCGCGAACAGCGGCATCAGCTCGGCGATCAACTCTCCCACGGCTCCCCCTCGTTCGTTCCCGGTACGGACGATTCTGGTCCGCGGGCGCCCGCGCCGGGACCGCCGAAGGTCGCCGCGCCCGGCGACGAAAGTCGACGGACCCGCGCCAGGGGGGGAGAGGCGCGGGTCCGTCCAATGACCGTCCGGGCCCTGGGGGGGTGAGGGCACTGGGGACGGCCAGTCTGTGGAGTTGTTACCCGGAGCGGCGGAGGTCAGATCCCCTTCGGGTGCCAGACCGTCTTCGTCTCCAGGAACGAGAGTAGCCGTTCCGTACCGGGCGCATTCGTCCAGTCCTGGGCGAACGGGTCCAGCTGCGGACGGACCACCCTCTTCAGGGTATCCGCGGCGGCGGCTTCCAGCGCCTTCGCCGCGCCGGGGCCGTCCTCGGCGATGGCCCCGGTGAGGTCCAGCGCGTTGACGTCCTGGTGCGAGGCCAGGGTGGGGGCGATGTCCGCCGTCCGGCCCGAGACGATGTTGACCACGCCGCCCGGGACGTCCGAGGTGGCCAGCACCTCGCCCAGCGACAGCGCGGGCAGCGGGGCGTCCGCGGCGGCCGCGACCACGACCGTGTTCCCGGTGGCGATCGCCGGGGCGATCACCGAGACCAGGCCGAGCAGCGAGTGCCCGTACCCGGCCTGCGGGGCGACGACCCCGACCACGCCGGTCGGCTCCGGGGTGGAGAGGTTGAAGTACGGCCCGGCGACCGGGTTGGCGCCGCCCGCGATCTGGGCGACCTTGTCGGTCCAGCCCGCGTACCAGACCCAGCGGTCGATCGCGGCGTCCACCAGGGCGGCGGCCTTCTTCGGGCCGATGCCCTCGGAGACGGACACCTCGGCGGCGAACTGCTCGCGCCGGCCCTGGAGCATCTCGGCGACCCGGTAGAGCACCTGGCCGCGGTTGTACGCGGTGGTGCCGGCCCAGCCCTTGACCGCCTTGCGGGCGGCCAGGACGGCGTCGCGGGTGTCCTTGCGGGTGCCCAGCGGGGCGTTGGCGAGCCACTCGCCCTTCGAGTCGGTCACTTCGTACACCCGCCCGCTCTCGGAGCGCGGGAACTTCCCGCCGACGTACAGCTTGTAGGTCTTGAAGACGTCAAGACGCGTGGCGACATCAGACATCGAGGTAGGCCTCCAGACCGTGGCGGCCACCCTCGCGGCCGTAGCCCGACTCCTTGTAGCCGCCGAACGGCGAGGTCGGGTCGAACTTGTTGAAGGTGTTGGCCCAGATCACGCCGGCCCGGAGCCGGTCCGCCATCCAGAGGATGCGCGAGCCCTTCTCCGTCCAGATGCCGGCGGAGAGGCCGTACGGGGTGTTGTTGGCCTTCTCGACCGCCTCGGCGGGGGTGCGGAAGGTCAGCACCGACAGCACCGGGCCGAAGATCTCCTCCTGGGCGATCCGGTGGGCCTGGCTCACGCCGGTGAACAGGGTCGGCTTGAACCAGAAGCCGGTGCCCGGGAGCTCGCAGGCCGGCGACCAGCGCTCGGCGCCCTCGGCCTCGCCGGCCTCGGTCAGCGCGGTGATCCGGGCCAGCTGCTCGGCCGAGTTGATGGCGCCGATGTCGGTGTTCTTGTCCAGCGGGTCGCCGACCCGCAGGGTGGCCATCCGGTGCTTCAGGGCGTCCAGCAGCTCGTCCTGGACGGACTCCTGGACCAGCAGGCGCGAACCCGCGCAGCAGACGTGGCCCTGGTTGAAGAAGATGCCGTTGACGATGCCCTCGACCGCCTGGTCGACCGGCGCGTCGTCGAAGACGATGTTCGCGGCCTTGCCGCCCAGCTCCAGCGAGAGCTTCTTGCGGGTGCCGGCCAGCTGCTTGGCGATGGCGCGGCCGACCGGGGTGGAGCCGGTGAAGGCGACCTTGTTGACGTCCGGGTGGCCGGTCAGCGCGGCGCCGGTGCGGCCGTCACCGGTGACGATGTTGACGACGCCCTTCGGCAGACCGGCCTGGCGGCAGATCTCGGCGAAGCGCAGCGCGGTCAGCGGGGTGGTCTCGGCCGGCTTCAGGACGACCGTGTTGCCGGTGGCCAGCGCGGGCGCGACCTTCCAGGCCAGCATCAGCAGCGGGAAGTTCCACGGGATGACCTGGCCGGCCACGCCCAGCGGCTTCGGGTTCGCGCCGAAGCCGGCGTAGTCCAGCTTGTCGGCCCAGCCCGCGTAGTAGAAGAAGTGCGCGGCGACCAGCGGCAGGTCGACGTCGCGGGTCTCGCGGATCGGCTTGCCGTTGTCGATCGACTCCAGCACGGCCAGCTCGCGGCTGCGCTCCTGGATGATCCGGGCGATCCGGAACAGGTACTTGGCGCGCTCGCTGCCGGGCAGCGCCGACCAGTCGGCGAAGGCCCTGCGGGCGGCGGCGACCGCGCGGTCCACGTCCTCCTCGGTGCCCTGGGCGAACTCGGCGAGCACCTGCTCGGTGGCCGGGTTGACCGTCTTCAGGGCCTCGTTGCCGGAGGAGTCGACGAACTCGCCGCCGATGAAGTGGCCGTAGGAGGTGGCGATGTCGCCCGCGGCGGCGGGGGACTCCGGCGCCGGGGCGTAGGCGAAGAGGCCGCCGGCGGGCTTGGCCACGGGCTCCTCGGTGTTCTTCTTCTTGGCCATGGTGATCAGTCCACCGTCACGTAGTCGGGGCCGGAGTAGCGGCCGGTGGCCAGCTTCTGGCGCTGCATCAGCAGGTCGTTGAGCAGGCTGGAGGCGCCGAAGCGGAACCAGTGCGGGGTCAGCCAGTCGTCGCCGAGGGTCTCGTTGACCATCACCAGGTACTTCATGGCGTCCTTGGTGGTGCGGATGCCGCCGGCGGGCTTGACGCCGACCTGGACGCCGGTGGCCGCGCGGAAGTCGCGGACCGCCTCCAGCATCAGCAGGGTGACCGGCGGGGTCGCGTTGACGGCGACCTTTCCGGTGGAGGTCTTGATGAAGTCGGCGCCGGCCAGCATCGCCAGCCAGGAGACCCGGCGGACGTTGTCGTAGGTCTGCAGCTCGCCGGTCTCGAAGATCACCTTGAGGTGGGCGGAGCTGCCGTCCGGGCGCTTGCACGCCTCCTTGACGGCCACGATCTCGTTGTGGACGTCGAGGTAGCGGCCGGAGAGGAAGGCGCCGCGGTCGATCACCATGTCGATCTCGTCGGCGCCCGCGGCCACCGCGTCGGCGGTGTCCGCGAGCTTGACCGGGAGCGCGGCGCGGCCGGCCGGGAAGGCGGTGGCCACCGAGGCGACCTGGATGCCGGTGCCCTTCAGGGCGGCCTTCGCGGTGGCGACCATGTCCGGGTAGACGCAGATGGCGGCGACGCGGGGGGTGGTCGGGTCGGTCGGGTCGGGGGTCCTGCCCTTGGCGCACAGCGCGCGCACCTTGCCGACCGTGTCCGCGCCCTCCAGCGTGGTCAGGTCGATCATCGAGATCGCCAGGTCGATGGCGTACGCCTTCGCCGTGGTCTTGATCGAGCGGGTACCGAGAGCGGCGGCACGCGCCTCCAGGCCGACCTGGTCGACGCCGGGCAGGCCGTGCAGGAAACGGCGGAGCGAGGCCTCGGACGCCGCAACGTCCTGGAGGCCGCTGCCCGCAACGCCGAGGGCATTGGCTGCAACAGTGGACATAGTCACCAGAGCAGCATATCTACGCGCGTAGTGGGCCGCCAGGGCGCCTGCCATTCGTGGCCGGACCGAGACCTCCGGACGAGGGGCATGGGGCAGAATCGACGCCATGACCGATTCCGACGACAAGCCCCACCGGAACCCCGCCGACCCCGACGGGGACGCCGAGTACGCGGACCGCGTGTACCGCTCCGTCCCCGGCGCGATCTCCGGAGTGCTGCTGCTGGTCGTCGCGGCCTGGCTGATCGGCGACGCGGTGCTGAGCGGCACCGGGAAGACCCCGTACGTCTCGCTCGCCGCGGTGCCGGTGTTCGCCTTCCCGGTGATCGCGTACACGCTGCGCCCGGTGGTGCGGGCGGGCCGTGACCGGCTGGTGGTGCGCAACCCCTGGAGGACCGTCGTCGCGCCGTGGGCCTCGGTGGAGGCGCTGCGCGCGGGGTACTCGGTCGAACTGCTCGCGGGCGGGAAGAAGTACCAGGTCTGGGCGGTGCCGGTGTCGCTGCGCCAGCGCAAGCGGGCCACCCGGGCGCAGCGCCCCAGCGCCGCCGAGCACGCCTCCCGGACCGGCCTCGGGCTGGGGATGGCCAAGCGGACCAACCCGGTCGTCCAGGGCTCGCCCGACCCCACCCGCGCCTGGTCCGACCAGGTCACCGCAGTCCTCCAGGAGATGGCCGAGCGCAACGCCTCCCGCCCCGCCGCGGCCGGCCCGGTCGAGGCCCGCTGGTGCTGGTGGGTCATCGCCCCCACCCTGCTCGGCCTCGTCGCCCTGATCACGGTGATCGCGGTCTGAGCCGGAGGCGCGCCCCGGGCGCCCCGACCGCCGCACCTCGCCCCGCCGGATCGTGTCCGGCGGGGCGAAGTGCTGTCCGGGCGACGTGCTGTCCGGATCGGGTCGGTCCGGGCGCGGGGGTCGCCGCCCGTGGCGACGAACCCGGACATCGGGGACTCCGGGTGGGCGAGTGGGGCGAATCCCCGGGGCGGGGCGCGGGCGAAGGGCCGGGCGCCGCCTGCCGCATCCCGCCATGTTCCGGGTGTGAGCCGCGTCGCCGGGAGCGCGCCGTGCGGGAAGGTCTGCGGGGAGGGCGGGGCAGTTCCGGAAGATCTTTCGAAAGATCGCCTGCGAGCGGTTGGAAGGTGAAACTTCCTCGCGGCTGATGATGAGCATTCGACAAATGGGCTGACCGGAAAATCGCACAACCCTCTTCGCATTCGTCATGCGCCCGTTACGAACCGCCCACATCCCTTGAAAGTATGACTGTGGGGCGGATTGACCATGGAATTGCCTTCCATGGCGGGGGTTTTGGGTCTGTTTGCCAATCCGACCTCGTGAAGAAACGTTTCTTTCATGTGGGCGCCTCGTTTCTTCGAGGCGCCGGAGGGGGTTTCACCATGTCCGAAATCAACGACACCGCGCAGCTGACCCGGCGACGGATGCTCCAGGGCGCGGCCCTGGCGCTCACCGCCGCCGTCGGCACGGGCGTGCTGGCCGTCGCGGGGCCGACCAGCAAGCCCGCCACCGCCTCCGACCTGGGGGAGAACGACCACTTCGACGAGCTCTTCCAGGGCCGGCGCATCCAGGGGCAGCCGAGTGCCCACGGCGGCCACCACGGCGGCGTCGGGTACACGGTGCTGATCGACGGCCAGGAGCTGCACATGATGCGCAACGTCGACGGCACCTGGATCAGCGTCATCAACCACTACCAGACCTTCCCCACCCCGCGCGCGCTCGCCCGCGCGGCCGTCAAGGACCTCCAGGGCGCCACGCTCGTACCGATCTCCGTCGCCTGAACCGGACCCACCGCACGTCCGGACCACCCGCCCACCGAGGAGGAACCATGGCAGTCCGCAAGAACCAGGCGAACCTGACGGCCCAGGAGAAGCGCGCCTTCGTCGACGCCGTGCTGGAGCTCAAGCGGCTCGGCCGCTACGACGGCTACGTCGACTCGCACAACTACTTCATCATCAACGACAGCGACACCGGGGAGCGGGTCGGGCACCGCTCCCCGTCCTTCCTGCCCTGGCACCGCCAGTTCCTGCTGCAGTTCGAGCGGGACCTGCAGAGCGTCGACCCGAACGTCACGCTCCCGTACTGGGACTGGACCGTCGACCGGTCGGCGACCTCGTCGATCTGGGGTGCGGACTTCCTGGGCGGCAACGGCCGCAGCGGCGACAACCAGGTGACCACCGGCCCGTTCGCGTACAGCACCGGGAAGTGGACGCTGAACGTGCGCCCCGACAGCCGCGACTACCTGCGCCGCGCGCTCGGCACCGCGGTCTCCGCGCTGCCCACCCGGGCCGAGGTGGAGAGCGTGCTCGCCATGACCGTCTACGACGCCGCCCCGTGGAACAGCTCCTCGGACGGCTTCCGCAACAACCTGGAAGGCTGGCGCGGCCCCAACCTGCACAACCGGGTGCACGTGTGGATCGGCGGCCAGATGAACTCCGGGATGTCCCCGAACGACCCGGCGTTCTGGCTGCACCACTGCTTCATCGACAAGCTGTGGGCGGAGTGGCAGCGCCGCAACCCCGCCTCGGGCTACCTGCCCGCGGCGGCCACCGCCAACGTGGTCGACCTCGGCAGGACGATGAAGCCCTGGAACACCACCACGCCGGCCCAGCTGCTGGACCACACCGCGCTCTACACCTACGACACCGGCTTCTGAGCCGCCCCGGTGCGGCCCCGGCGGAGTGCCGCCCGACGCCGTGGCCGTCCGGGAACCGCGCCGCCCCGTCGAGCCGTGCTCGACGGGGCGGCGTGTCCTGCGGTGCCGGGCGGGTCAGATGCCGGCGGCCTCGGCGAGGTCCCGCTTGACGGCGGCGAGCAGGT
This sequence comes from Kitasatospora sp. NPDC002543, assembly GCF_053594915.1. Classification (NCBI taxonomy): domain Bacteria; kingdom Bacillati; phylum Actinomycetota; class Actinomycetes; order Kitasatosporales; family Streptomycetaceae; genus Kitasatospora; species Kitasatospora sp. NPDC002543. Next base: position 15,852 of record NZ_JBSFWR010000033.1, read on the forward strand.
CGGCTGCGCGCCCGCGGGCGGCGGCCAGGTCGGCCGCGGAGGCGACCGGCAGGACGACCTCCAGGTAGCACTTGAGCTTGGGCTCGGTGCCGGAGGGGCGGACCACGATGCGGGCGGAGCGGACGCCCTCGCCGGCCAGGTAGTAGCGCAGGCCGTCGGTGGGCGGCAGGTCGGCGGAGCCGGCGGACAGGTCGTCGGCGCGGGTGACCCGGAGGCCGGCCAGGACGGTCGGCGGCTGCTCGCGCAGGCGGCGCATGGCGTCGGCGATCAGCGAGAGGTCCTGGACCCGGACGGAGAGCTGGTCGGTGGCGTGCAGGCCGTGCTCCAGCGCCAGGTCGTCCAGCAGGTCGGACAGGGTGCGGCCGGACTTCTTGAGGGTGGCGGCGAGCTCGGCGACCAGCAGGGCGGCGGTGATGCCGTCCTTGTCCCGGACGCCCTGCGGGTCGACGCAGTAGCCCAGCGCTTCCTCGTAGCCGTAGCGCAGGCCCTCGGCGCGGGAGATCCACTTGAAGCCGGTCAGCGTCTCGGCGTAGCCCAGGCCCGCGGCCTCGGCGATCCGGCCGAGCAGCGTGGCGGACACGATGGTGGTGGCGAAGGTGCCCTCGGCCTTCTTCGCGACCAGGGCCGAGCCGAGCAGCGCGCCGACCTCGTCGCCGCGCAGCATCCGCCAGCCGGCCGCCCCGCTGCCGCCGCCGGCCGCGTTGCCGTTGGCGGGGACGGCCACCGCGCAGCGGTCGGCGTCCGGGTCGTTGGCGATCACGATGTCCGGGCCGACGGCGGCGGCGGTGCGGAAGGCGAGGTCCATCGCCCCCGGCTCCTCCGGGTTGGGGAAGGCCACGGTCGGGAAGTCCGGGTCGGGCTCGGCCTGCTCGGCGACCACGGTCGGCGCGGGGAAGCCGGCCCGGCGGAACGCGGCGACCAGGGTGTCGCGGCCGACGCCGTGCATCGGGGTGTACACCACCTCCAGGTCGCGCGGGCCGTGCTCGTCGACGATGGAGACGGCCCGGGCCAGGTAGGCCTCGACGACGTCCTCGCCGAGCACCTCCCAGCCCTCCTCGGCGCGCGGGACCTCGTCCAGCGAGCCGATCGCGTCGATCTCGGCGGCGATCCCGGCGTCGGCCGGCGGGACGATCTGCGAGCCGTCGCCCAGGTAGACCTTGTAGCCGTTGTCCTGCGGCGGGTTGTGGCTGGCGGTGACGGTGACGCCGGCGGCCGCGCCGAGGTGGCGGACGGCGAAGGCGAGCACCGGGGTCGGCAGCGGGCGCGGCAGCAGCGCGGCGCGCAGGCCGGCGCCGACCACCACGGCGGCGGTGTCGCGGGCGAAGTCGTACGACTTGTGGCGGGCGTCGTAGCCGATGACGACCAGGTCGCCCAGGCCCTGCTGCTTGACGTAGGCGACCAGGCCGGCGGCGGCCCGGATCACCACGGCGCGGTTCATCCGCATCGGGCCGGCGCCGAGCTCGCCGCGCAGGCCGGCGGTGCCGAACTGGAGGCGGTCGGAGAAGCGCTCGGAGAGGTCAGCCCAGGCGAGCTTGCCGTCGGTCTCGGCCTCCGGGGCCTCGGCCCGGGCCAGCAGGGCGGAGAGCTCCTCGCGGGTCTGCGGGTCGGGGTCCTCGGCCAGCCAGGTCCGGGCCCGGGCGAGGAGGTCGGGGTTGAGTGCCTGCGTCATGCCAGCTCCATCGGGAAGTGCGTCGGTGTGTCGGCCGGAGGTTCCGCTGTGGGTCGGGAGGGTTCCGCTGTGACCGGGGGTTCCGCAGAGAGGGGGGTCACGCATGCGGACGGGGCCCACGGGAGGGCGTGATCAGCGGATCACGCCGCCCGTGGGCCCCGTCAGTCATGATTCTGCGCCTGGCGGGGCGTCAGATCCGCTCAAGGACCTTCGCCAGCAGCTCGCCCATGCGCTCGGCGGAGGCCTTGCCGGCCTCCAGCACCTCGGCGTGGTTGAGCGGCTCGCCGGTCATGCCGGCGGCCAGGTTGGTGACCAGGGAGATGCCGAGGACCTCGGAGCCGGCCTCGCGGGCGGCGATGGCCTCCAGGGTGGTGGACATGCCGACCAGCTCGCCGCCGATCACCCGGGCCATGTTGACCTCGGCCGGGGTCTCGTAGTGCGGGCCGCGGAACTGGACGTAGACGGCCTCGTCCAGGGACGGGTCGACCTCGAGGCACAGCGCGCGCAGGCGCTTGGAGTAGAGGTCGGTGAGGTCGACGAAGTTGGCGCCGACGATCGGGGAGTCCGCGGTCAGGTTGATGTGGTCGCTGATGAGGACCGGCTGGCCGGGGGTCCAGCCCTGGCGCAGGCCGCCACAGCCGTTGGTCAGCACGATGATGCCGCAGCCGGCCGCGGCGGCGGTGCGCACGCCGTGGACGACGGTGGCCACGCCGTGGCCCTCGTAGTAGTGGTTGCGGCCGAGGAAGATCAGGGCGCGCTTGTCGCCGATCTTCACCGAACGGATCTTGCCGGCGTGGCCGGCCACGGCGGGGGCGGGGAAGCCCGGGAGCTCGGTGACCGGGAACTCGGCCACGGTCTCGCCCAGGGCGTCGGCGGCCGGCACCCAGCCGGAGCCCATCACCAGGGCGACGTCGTGCCGCTCGGCACCGGTCAGCTCGCGCAGGCGCTCGGCGGCGGCCTGGGCGGCGGCGTAGGGGTCGGCGGAGACGACCGACTGAGGAGAAGCGTTCACGGGTCCGAGGATAGACGGGTTTCGGCTACGCGCGTAGAAATTCGTCCGCGGCATGCCGGATCGTTACCCGGTTGACCCGAAAACACGGCTCGGCGGTGCCGTACGGGTCGTCGGGCCGTCGGTTCCCGCACGGAGCGGGGTTCAGAGCCGCTTCGCGTTGCGCAGCCCCTTCGCGTACATGCCGTTGTCGTCGAGCCGCGAGGTGCCGCCCTTGTCGCCGAAGGTCGGGCCGTCCGCCTCCTCCCGGCTGGAGATGTACCGGGGGTGGCCGTCGGTGTCCAGGCCCAGGTAGATGCCGACGTGGTCGAGCCGGGCGCCGGTGCGCGCGTCGATCTCGAAGAACACCAGGTCACCGGGTTGCAGCGGGTCGAGCGAGGCCGGACGCAGGGTGGTCTCCGAGCCGGGGGCGGTGGCCAGCGGGATCACCGGGACGCCGGGGCCGACCCGGGCGAAACCGTTGGCGGTGCGCGGCAGGCCGGGACCGGCGACGTCCTTGGAGAGCAGCGGGTAGCCGGAGCGGTAGCCGTACACCATCCGCACGAAGCCCGAGCAGTCGAAACCCCCGTAGCGGGTCTTGTCGGGCTGCTTGGTCACCTTGTCCGCGAACGTGTACGGAACGCCCAGGTAGTCGAGGAAGTCGGTCTGTTCCAGCCGCAGGTCGTTGCCGGCCGAACCGTTCGGATTGAGCGGGCCGAAGGAGGCGTCGCCCTTGAACCGCACGCCCTTGGCGTCCTTCTCGGCGGGCGCGCCGGTCATGTACTGGGTGGCCACCGCCAGCACGTCGTCGGCGGTGGAGCCGAGCGACTGCTGGAACCAGGTGCGGAACCAGCCCTCCTGCTCGGCGCCCGGCTTCCACGGCTGCGGCATCAGCCGGACCCAGTTGTCCGTCACCACGGTGGCGGTGGTGGTGCTCGGCTCGGCGAAGGTGCGGCCGGGGCCGGTCAGCACGGCGGTGCGGGCGTTGTCGGTCAGCGTGGCGACCACGCCGCCGCGGGCGTCCCGGACCACCGTGCGGTCCGGGCCGGACAGCCGCTCGTAGCGGTACCCGGCCGGCGAGGCCGTCCCGGTCGGGGCCGGCGGCGGGGCGGCGATCAGCGGCGCGCCGCTGCCGGCCGCCGGCTGCCGGTCGCGGTCCCGCAACTGGACGGTGAGGTAGCCGCTGGCGGCCAGCAGGGTCACGGCGAGGCCGCCGCTGAGCAGGGACTTGCGGGTGACGGGCATGGGGGCTTCCGTGGGGATCAGGTGCCGGGCAGGGCGCCGAGCAGCACGCCGGCGGTCAGCACGACGTAGTTGGCGAGCGTCACCGTGCTGGTGGCCATCAGGGTGGCCGCCCGCGGCTGGCGGACCAGCTGGTAGGCGATCAGGCCGGGGACGATGAAGCCGAGCGTCTGGTTGGCGTACAGGGTGGGCAGTTCGCGCTGGAGGACGAGCATCACGGTGGCCTGGAGCAGCACGCCGATCAGCACCACGGCGGCGAACAGGCGCTTGCCGTAGAGGATCACCAGCTTCTGGACGACCCGGGTGGCGAGGTAGGTCAGCACCGTCACGCCGATCACGATGGCCACCCGCTGGAGGTCCTCCACCAGGGTGAGGGCCAGCCAGCCGGGGGTGATCATGCCGCCGGGGGAGAGGTTGGTGGTCAGGTAGCAGACCAGCGAGAAGACCAGGCCGAGCGCGATGCCGATGGCGGCGATCTCGGGGGTGAGCTCGGTGGGGATCACTGCTGGTCTCCGTAGTGGGTCGGGCGGTGGTGGGGGTCGTACCAGGAGTCGGGAATCGGTTCGGGGCGGTAGACGGGGTCGGTGGCGGCCGGTTCGGCGTGGCCGGGGTCGGCGTGGGCCGGTTCGGCGTGGCCGTACTGGACGTAGCCGGGCTGGGTGTGGCCGTACTGGACATAGCCGGGCTGGGCGTAGCCGTGGTCGGTGTACGCCGGGTCCGTGTACGCGGGCTCCGCGTACGGCGGTTGCGCGTACGCCGGTGCGCCGTAGGCCTGGTCCTGGTACGCCGGCTGCTGCCAGGGGGCCGGTTCGGCGGGGGAGGGTTCGACGTACGCGGGGTCGTGGTAGTCCGGCTCCGGGTAGAGCGGTTCGGGTTCGTGGTAGGCGAACTCCGGTGCCTCGCCGTCCTCGTCGGGCTCCAGCCGGGTGAGCTCCTCCAGGAAGAGCTCGCCCTGGCCGTGGATGTTGCCGACCGCCACCAGCGAGGAGTCCGGCCCGAGTTCGGCCAGCAGCTCGGTGGTGAGCCGGGCCGGGTCGCGCTTGTCGCCGCCGAGGTCGACCACCCGGCCCGACCAGTCCGCCGGGATGCCGTCCCGGGCGCTCTTGGTGGGGTGGCCGATCAGGAAGACCGTCTCCGGGTCGAGGTCCGGGACGATCTGGCCCATCTGGCCGTTGCGTTCCACCCGGTCGGGGCGGCAGTTGATCACCACACTGAGCGGGCGGTGGATCGCGCCGAGGCCCTCCAGCTGGCGGACGTTCATCAGCGTGGACTCGGGGTCGTTGGCGGCGAAGACGTTGGCGAAGCGCAGCCGCTTGCCGTCCGCCGTCCGGTAGCGCTCGACGGAGAGCACGCCCGGGTCCGGCGGGGCCGCCCACATGCCCTGGAGCGCGGTCTGCCGCTCCACACCGAGGAGTTCGGCGACGGCGAGGGCGATCGCCACGTTCTCCTTGAAGGTGAACCAGCTGAACCCGCGCAGTTCCTCGTCGGTCACCGACTCCGGGTCCACCAGGATCAGTCGGCAGTCCCGCCTGGCCGCCTCCTCGCGGAGGATGTGCGCGCGCTCCTGCTCGGCGGTCACGCACACCCCGCCGACCGGCATCGAGCGGGACAGCGAGCGCGCGACGTCGTCCAGGGTGGGGCCCATCTCGGCGAGGTGGTCCTCGCGGACGTTGCACAGCACGCCGATCGTGGACCGGATCAGCTTGGTCTGGTTGACCTCCTGGAGCGCCGGCATGACGGCCATGCACTCGATCACCAGGGCGTCCGGCCGGTAGGTGGCGGCCCGGCGGACGATGCCGATCTGCTCCACCACGTTGGCGATGCCGAACTTGCGGTAGACCGGCTCCTCGGTGGCGTCCGGGTGGATGAAGCGGGCCGCGGTGCCGGTGGTCTTGGCGACCGTCACCAGCCCGCCGCCGCGCAGCGCGCCCGCGCACAGCCGGGTGATCGAGCTCTTGCCGCGGATGCCGTTGACCAGCACCCGGGTCGGGATCTGCTCCAGGGCGGTGAAGTGCCGGCGCTGCTCGACGATGCCGGCCACCAGCAGCACGGTGCAGCACACCAGCAGCACGACGTAGAGGAAGAGCACGGGAGGTCCTTCGGGCGGGGGCGGGGGCTCAGCGGGCGGTGGTGGTGGAGGCCGGGGCCCGGCCGGGTGCGGACGGCCGGTGGCCGGTGCGTCCGGCCTGGTCGGCGCGCACCAGCTCCTGGCGGATCAGCTCCAGGCTGCGGGCGACGGCGCCGACCTCGTCGTGGTGGACGGGGTAGAGCACGGTCCGGCGGTCGCCGGCGGCCAGCGCCTCGGCGCTCGCGGCGAGCCGGCGCAGCGGCAGGCCGACGGCGATGAACAGCCAGCCGAGGCAGAGCGCGGCGGCGGCCAGGCCGAGCATGCCGGCCAGCACCACCCGCCGGTCGGCCCGGTTCTGGTCCAGGTGCAGCCAGGCCACCGGGTGGGCGGTGACCACGGACCAGCCGAGCTTGGCCACGCTGCCGTTGCCGCCGAGCGGGGCGGCGGCGAACAGGGCCGGGTCGCCCCCGTCGCGCAGCACGTCGGCGGCGGCGGACTTCCGGGCGGCGGTCAGGACCGTGCGGGCCCGGCCGTCCGGCAGTTCGCCGAAGGAGCTGTAGCCCTCGTTGGCGGCCAGCACCCGCTGCCGGTCGTCGACGAGCCAGACCCGGCCGAGGCCGGGGCGCACCAGCAGGGAGCCGAGGAAGTCGGTCTTGAACTCGCCGACCAGCACCGGGCCCTTGGGCTCCGGGGCACCCTCCGCGGCGCCGTCCTTGGCGCCGTCCGCCTCGACGTCGGCCGGGGCGGCGCCCAGGGCGGCCCGGGCGGCGATCCGGGGCTCCTTGCCGGAGCTGTTGAGCAGCAGCACGCCGCTCGCGCCGAGCGCCTCCGGGCCGGTGCGGTGCGGGGTCTCGCCGGCCCGGGCGAGCACCTCGCCGTTCGCGCCGAGGACGTAGAGCGCGCGGTAGCGGTCGTGCTCGGCGAGGGTGGCGCGCAGCAGGTTCTCGGCCTTGCCGACGGAGGCCTCGGCGAGCGAGGGGGCGAGCGAACGCAGGTCCGCGTAGCCCTCGTTGAGGGCCTGGCGGATCCGGTCGGCGGCGGTGTCGGTGCGGTCGCGCTGGCCGGCCACCACCTGGGTGGGCACCCGTACGCCGGAGTCGTTGCCGCCGAGGAGGAGCAGCGGGCCGGACCAGCCGAGCACCAGGACGGCGCAGAGCGCGAGCGGCAGCGCGGTGCCGGGACGGCGCCCGGCGGCCGGGGCCGGGGCCGGTCGGCGGTCGGGGTCGCGCAGCTGGAGCCGCAGCTCCTCCAGCGCGCGGGCGATCCGGGCGGTCTCGCCGCGCTTCGGGCCCCGTACGGGCTGCTCCAGGTGCTCGCCGCGGGTGAGCCGGCGGGACTCCAGGAACAGCCGCAGCAGCGGGCGCTGGAGGCTGCGGCTCAGGTACCAGGCGAGCAGCAGGGCGAGGACGAGCAGGGCTCCGGCGGCGGCCAGGCCGAGGGCGGGGTGGCGCAGGCTGCCGGGCTTGCCGTCGACGGTGCTGGTGGAGACCACGGTGAGGCCGAGCGGGGCGGCAAGGTCGTGCCCGTCGGGGTTGGCGACGGCGGCCCAGCCGACGACCCGGCGCACGCCCTTGTCGTCCGCGCTCCCGGTCAGGCTGCCGGCGGCGGTCTCGCCGGGGACGGGGCGTTCCCGGGCGGCGCGCTCGCGGGCGGTGGCGACCACCTTGCGGTCGGGCTCGGCGGTCAGCGCGGCGCCGGTGGTGTCCAGGACGGCGCCGGAGGCGTCGAGGACCTGGATGGTCTGTTCCTTGCGGGTGGCGATGCCGGGCAGCCGCAGGTTGTCGGAGGCGACCAGCAGCGCGCGGCCGTCGGCCTTGGTGGCGACCAGGGCGAAGGTGAGCAGCCGGGTGCCGGTGGTGGAGGGCACCAGGACGGGCGCGGGCGCGGTGTCGGTGACCTTGGTGAGGTCGAGGCCGCCCAGCGGGACGGTCTCGCCGCGGGCGGCCAGCAGCCGGCCGGTGTCGGGGCGGACCACCGCCGTGCCGCGCCACTTGTGGTACGCCTGGCCGAGCGCGCTCAGCACCTCGGCGGGCTCGGCGGGGGCGCTCTCGTACCGGGCGGCGGCCCGGCGCAGGTCGGTGGTGCTCTCGTGCAGTCCGGCGCGCAGTGAGGTCGCGGTGTCCTGGGCGGCGAACTGGTGGGACTCCCGGACGGCCTGCGGGGTGTCGTCGACCCGCAGCCCGCCGACGGCCAGGGCGGTGATCGCGGCGACGGCGAGCAGCAGCACCAGCAGCAGCGCGATGGGCGGACGGATGCCTCCGAGCAGCGGCATGTCCGCCCGGCGGCGGGAGCGGTGCTGCCGCGGCGGGGTGGGTGCCGTGCCGCTCACAGGGGCCTCGTTCTCCTCCGGGCCCGGCGCCGCCCGTTCCGGGAGGTCCGTGGCCGGCCTTCTCGGTCAAGCAGGGATCAAGAGCTGGTCAAGCGGCATCAGCGTACGAAGAGGTTTCGAAAAAGTTGTCACATAATGGTCTCCGTACGGTGTCCATTCGGTGTCGATTGGTTTCCCGCCGGTGTGGATCATGGTCGGTCCGGTCGGCAGGGTAGGTTCGTCCGCCATGGAGATCCGGGGTTCGCGACGCTCGCTGCTACTGCCCGTGGCGGTGCTGCTGGTGCTGGCGGCGCTCGCGGGGGTGCTGACCCTGGCCGCGCGCGGCCGGGCCGAACGGCCGCGCGCGGCCGAGACCTCCCGGACGACGCCCACCGGGCCGGCCCCGGTGGACCTGGCGGCCCGGGTGGACGAGTTCGCCGAGGGCTTCGCGCCGGGCGGCCCCGCCGCGTACACCGTGCCGGACGCCGCGCAGCGCCGGGCGCTGGCCGACGGCGTCCTGGGCCTGCTCGACGGGCAGCCCGAGCAGGCGGACCGCGCGCTGGCCCGGGTCGGCTACCGGCGCACCGAGTTCACCGAGGCCGTCACCGGCCGCCGGGTGGCCGAGCTGGCCGACGCCACGGCCGAGTCGAGCCGCGGCTGGGGCCGGGTCTACCTGGACCTCTCGGCCCGCGCGGCCTGGTCCGTGCAGGTGCCGCACCCGGTGTCGGACGCCCGTACCGAGGCGCTCGGGGTGGACGTGTTCCGGGCCGCGCCGGGCGGTGTGCTGGTGCTCGCCGGGGCGCACCGTCGGGCCGGACCGGACGGCTCCTCGGACGTCGCGCACCGCACCGACACCGTCTTCGCGGCCGTGATCGAGGCGCTCGCCGGACGCGGGGTGCCCGGCATCCAGGTGCACGGCTTCGACGAGGGCAGCCTGCCCGGGCAGGACGCGGTGGTCTCGCCCGGCGTCGGGCAGCCCGGGACGGCCGCCGAGCTCACCGCCGGCGGGCTGGGCCGGGCCGGGTACGCGGTCTGCCGGGCCTGGCGGGAGAAGTGCGGGCAGCTGGGCGGCACCACCAACGTCGAGGGCCGGTTCGCGGCCGGCGTCGGGGTGCCGTGGCTGCACGTCGAGCTGGGCAACGGGCTGCGCACCGAGCCGGCCCGGCGCGCGGTGGTGGCCGGGGTGCTGGCGGACACCGCGCGCGGCTGGGGGCCGAGGCCGTAGGGCCGGCCTCAGCAGGGGCGGCGGCGCAGATCCATCACGTAGTCGTGCGGGGCGCCGGCGCTCTCCGCGGCGTCGGCGATCAGGCCGAGGTAGCGGGCCGCGGGCAGGCCGCCCTCGTAGTCGTTGAGCACGTACGTCCAGACCGGGATGTCGCCGTCCAGGGTCTGCGCGCGCAGCTTGATCTTGCGGTAGATGCCGAGCTGGACGCCCTCCCAGCGGTCCAGCCCCTCCTCGTCCATCGGCGCGACGTCGTACAGCGAGACGAAGACCTGGTCCTTCTCGTCCTCGACGACGGTGGCCAGCGAGCCCTCCCAGCCGAGCTGCTCGCCGCCGAAGGTGAGCCGCCAGCCGGCGAGCCACCCCGTGCCGCGCAGCGGGGAGTGCGGGGCCCGGCGGGTCATCTGCCGGGCATCGAGGTTGGTGGCATACGCGGCGTAAAGGGGCATGGGGGCCAGCGTAGCCCGGGCGGCGGGCGGGCCGCGGCGACTGGACGAAGGTACGGAAGCCCGGACCCCGGCGTGGCACCGGTACCGGCGTGCGGGACAATGGGGAACGTGACTCGGATCGTGATCATCGGTGGCGGACCCGGCGGCTACGAGGCGGCCCTGGTCGCCGCACAGCTCGGCGCGGAGGTGACCGTCGTCGACACCGACGGTCTGGGTGGATCGGCGGTGCTCACGGACTGCGTTCCGTCGAAGACCCTGATCGCGACCGCGGAGGTGATGACCACCTTCGACAGCTCGTACGAGGAGCTGGGCATCCTGGTCGCGGACGACACCCCGCCGGTCGAGCAGGCCGCCCGGGTGATCGGCGTGGACCTGGGCAAGGTCAACCGCCGTGTGAAGCGCCTGGCCATCGCGCAGTCCCACGACATCACCCAGTCCGTCACCCGGGCCGGCGTCACCGTGCTGCGCGGCCGCGGCCGGCTCGGCACCGGTGGGCAGGCCGTGGACGGCTCCCGCGAGGTGCTGGTGGACGCGCCCGACGGCTCCGTGCAGTCGCTGCGCGCCGACGCGGTGCTGATCGCCACCGGCGCCCACCCGCGCGAGCTGCCGGACGCCCAGCCGGACGGCGAGCGGATCCTCACCTGGACCCAGGTGTACGACCTGGAGGAGCTGCCCCGCGAGCTGATCGTGGTCGGCTCCGGCGTGACCGGCGCCGAGTTCGCCGGCGCCTACCAGGCGCTCGGGTCCAAGGTGACCCTGGTGTCCAGCCGCGACCGGGTGCTGCCGGGTGAGGACCCGGACGCCGCCGAGGTGCTGGAGGACGTCTTCCGCCGCCGCGGCATGAACGTGATGAGCCGCTCGCGCGCCGAGAGCGTCAAGCGGATCGGCGACCGGGTCGAGGTCATGCTGGCCGACGGCAAGGTCATCGAGGGCACCCACTGCCTGATGGCGGTCGGCTCGATCCCCAACACCTCCGAGATGGGCCTGGAGGAGGCCGGGGTCAAGCTCAACGACTGGGGCCAGATCCAGGTCGACCGGGTCTCCCGCACCAGCGCCCCGGGCGTCTACGCGGCGGGTGACTGCACCGGCGTCTTCATGCTCGCCTCGGTGGCGGCCATGCAGGGCCGGATCGCGATGTACCACGCGCTCGGCGACGCGGTGCAGCCGTTGAACCTCAAGACCGTGGCCTCCAACGTCTTCACCGACCCGGAGATCGCCACCGTCGGCTACACGGCGGCCGACGTGGAGTGCGGCAAGATGGACGCCGTCGTGGTCAAGCTCCCGCTGCGCGGCAACCCGCGGGCGAAGATGCAGGGCATCCGGGACGGCTTCGTGAAGCTGTTCTGCCGCCCGGGCACCGGCATCGTGGTCGGCGGCGTGGTCGTCGCCCCGCGGGCCAGCGAGCTGATCCACCCGATCGCGCTCGCGGTGGACGCCAATCTGACGGTCGAACAGGTGGCCAGCGCCTTCACCGTCTACCCGTCCGTCTCCGGTTCGACCGCCGAGGCCGCCCGGCAGCTGCACGTCCGCAAGCGGGCCGACGGCGAATCCTGAGCGTCCGGCGCACAGTTGAGGGCGGCCGCCGATCGGTGGCCGCCCTTTTCGCGGGCACGTCCGTCACCCGGACGGCGGGCGCAGTCCCGGTCCGGATGGCGGCGCGTATTCTACGGTCACGCGCCGCTCGTGCGTGAGCAATTCCCGCTACTAGCTGCAAACGCCTGAAAGCAGACGGTCACGCAGGTTACCGTCGGTTCTGTGTTTGCTGCAGAACGTCGCCAGTTGATCCTCGAAATGGTGCGCGCCAACGGAGCCGTCTCGCTCCGGGAGTTGGCCCGCGTCGTCCAGACCTCCGAAGTGACCGTGCGCCGTGACGTGCGGGCGCTGGAGGCAGAAGGGCTCCTCGACCGCCGGCACGGCGGCGCGGTGCTCCCCGGCGGCTTCAGCCGCGAACCCGGTTACCCGCAGAAGACCCACCTGTCCGCGGCGGAGAAGAGCGCCATCGCGGACCTCGCCGCCGGCCTGGTGGAGGAGGGGGACGCGGTGGTGGTCGGCGCCGGCACCACCACCCAGGAGCTGGCCCGCCGGCTGGCCCGGGTGCCCGGGCTGACGGTGGTCACCAACTCGCTGCTGGTCGCGCAGGCGCTGGCGCACGCCAACCGGGTCGAGGTGGTGATGACCGGAGGCACCCTGCGCGGCTCCAACTACGCGCTGGTGGGCAGTGGCGCCGAGCAGTCGCTGCAGGGGCTGAGGGTCAACAAGGCCTTCATCTCCGGCAGCGGGCTGACGGCCGAACGGGGGCTGTCGACGGCGAACATGCTGTCCGCGAGCGTGGACCGGGCCATGGTGCTGGCGGCCGCCGAGGTGATCGTCCTCGCCGACCACACCAAGCTCGGCGCGGCCGGCATGTTCCAGACCGTCGCCACCGAGACCATCACCCGGCTGGTCACCGACGAGCAGGCCACCGCGGACGACGCCACCGTCCGCGAGCTGGACGCGCTCGCCGACTGCGGGGTGCAGGTCGACCTGGCCCCGCTGGGCGGACCGAGCGGGGACGTCCCGGTGCACGGCACCGGCAGCGGCCCGGTGCACCAGACCCAGCCCGGCCCGATGGCCCGCCGCGGCGGCCCGCCCCCCGGCGGCGCCCCGCTGCCCGGCCAGCGCCGCCCCGGCGCGCACGGCGGGCACGCCGGTCCGGGCGGCATGCCCGCCCGGCTCGCCGAGCTGGGCCTGCCGCGCGGGCGCTGAGCCGCACCCGGAGGAACCGGGCCCGGCCCGTCGAACCGCCCGCGGAAACGGGACCGGTCCGCACACCCCGAGGGGCGTACGGACCGGTCCGGGAGCCGGGGCCCGGCGTCAGTCCTTGATCTCGCAGAGCGCGGCGCCGCTGCTGACGCTCGCGCCGACCTCGGCCTTGAGGCCGGAGACGGTGCCCGCCTTGTGGGCGTTCAGCGGCTGCTCCATCTTCATCGCCTCCAGGACCACGATCAGCTCGCCCTCGGCGACGACCTGGCCCTCCTCCACGGCGACCTTGACGATGGTGCCCTGCATCGGCGAGGCCAGGGTGTCGCCGCTGAGGGCCGAGCCGGCCTTCTTGGCGCCCACCCGGCGCTTGGCCTTGGCGGAACCCGCGGCACCGGCCGCCGGGGCCGCCGTGACGCCCAGCGAGGACGGCAGCGAGACCTCGATCCGCTTGCCGCCGACCTCGACCACCACGGTCTCCCGGGTCTCGGCCTCGTCGCCGTCACCGGCCGCGCCGGCGAACGGCGGGATGGTGTTGTCGAACTCGGTCTCGATCCACCGGGTGTAGACCTTGAACGGCTCGTCGCTGCCGTGCACCTCGGGCGCGAACGCCGGGTCGGCGACGACCGCCTGGTGGAACGGGATGGCGGTGGCCATGCCCTCCACCCTGAACTCGGCCAGCGCGCGGCGGGCCCGCTCCAGGGCCTGCTTGCGGTCGCGGCCGGAGACGATCAGCTTGGCCAGCAGCGAGTCCCAGGCCGGGCCGATGACCGAGCCGGTCTCCACGCCGGAGTCCAGGCGCACGCCCGGGCCGGACGGCGGGGCGAACAGCGTCACGGTGCCGGGCGCGGGCAGGAAGTTGCGGCCCGGGTCCTCGCCGTTGATGCGGAACTCGAAGGAGTGGCCGCGCACCTCGGGGTCGCCGTAGCCGAGCTCCTCGCCGTCGGCGATCCGGAACATCTCGCGGACCAGGTCGAGGCCGGTGACCTCCTCGGTGACCGGGTGCTCCACCTGCAGACGGGTGTTGACCTCCAGGAAGGAGATCGTGCCGTCCTTCGCGACCAGGAACTCGCAGGTCCCGGCGCCCTCGTAGCCGGCCTCCTTCAGGATGGCCTTGGACGCCCGGTACAGCTCGGCGTTCTGCTCGGCGGTCAGGAACGGCGCGGGCGCCTCCTCGACCAGCTTCTGGTGGCGGCGCTGCAGCGAGCAGTCACGGGTGGAGACGACCACCACGTTGCCGTGCTTGTCGGCCAGGCACTGGGTCTCCACGTGCCGCGGGTTGTCGAGGTAGCGCTCGACGAAGCACTCGCCGCGGCCGAAGGCGGCGACGGCCTCGCGCACCGCGGACTCGAACAGCTCGGGGATCTCCTCCAGCGTGCGGGCGACCTTGAGGCCGCGGCCGCCACCGCCGAAGGCCGCCTTGATGGCGACCGGCAGGCCGTGCTCCCGGGCGAAGGCGACGACCTCGTCGGCGCCCGCGACCGGGTCCGGGGTACCGGCCACCAGCGGGGCGCCGGCGCGCTGCGCGACGTGCCGGGCGGTCACCTTGTCGCCGAGGTCGCGGATGGCCTGCGGCGGCGGGCCGATCCAGATCAGACCCGCGTCGAGGACGGCCTGGGCGAACTCGGCGTTCTCCGACAGGAAGCCGTAGCCGGGGTGGACGGCGTCGGCGCCGGAGTCGGCGGCCGCCTTGAGGACCTTGGCGATGTCCAGGTAGCTGGTAGCGGGGGTGTCACCGCCCAGCGCGTAAGCCTCGTCGGCCGCGCGGACGTGCAACGCGTCCCGGTCCGGCTCGGCGTACACGGCGACGCTGGCGATACCGGCGTCCGAACAGGCCCGGGCGACGCGGACGGCGATTTCCCCGCGGTTGGCGATGAGCACCTTGCGCACTGTGGCTCCCTTCTTGAACCTCGTTGAGTTTATGGATTCCCGGGCAGTACCGGCGAGTAGCCCCGGGTTGTGAACTATCCCACACGCTCGGTGATGGATTTCCCGGCCCGAGGGCGGCCCCTCGGGCGACTTCGCAGGTCGGTGCCGGTCCGCCCGGATCGGCGGGGGCCACAGCGGGTGACCGCCCGGCGGCGTGGCGGGAGGTGGCGTGGGCCACACTCTCGTGCGGCGGCTCAATCGGCGCCCGAGCGGATCTCGGGCCGCCGCAGTGCCTCGGCCGTCACGTCGGCCGCCACCTCGACCATGTCCGGCCCGTACGCCTCCGGGTTGACCACCCGCAGGACGAGCGCGAAGGTGCCGTCCCGGCCGTACGTCCGGGCGAGCCGGCGGTGGTGCGCCACCAGGTAGCGCACTCCGGCCTGGTTGGCGGTGCCGGTCTGGCCGGAGACCAGGAACACCGGGCGGCCGCCGTCCGGGGTGGCGATCCGGGCGAGCAGGACGTGCGTCCGGTCGTGGCCGGCGCCGAAGTCCAGCTCGCCGACCAGGATCACGTTGGAGCCCCGCTCGGGACCGGAGGTGACGGTCACCCCGGGCAGGCCCCAGGCCAGGTGCGCGGCCATCCGCTCGTTGCTGACCGGACCGCCCAGGCACAGCTCGGTCTTGGCGCCCAGGCCGCGGTGCGCGGCGTCGTGGGCGACCAGCTCGGGCCGCGCCCCGCACTCCTCGACCAGGCCGGCCAGCCACATCAGCGCGTAGGCGTCGCGCCGGGTGACGGTGTGGGCGTGCGAGCCCGTCCCGATGCTGCGCGGCACCACGATCAGGCACTCGCTGCCGGCCGGCAGTCCGAAGAACTGCCGCACCCGCTCGACCTTGCGGCGCCGCCTCAGCACCTGGGCCAGCCAGCCGAGGGCGGCGCTGATCGCGCTGGCCACGAGGCCCAGCACCACGTTGAGCACGCTGTCGGTCACCGCCGTCCTCCCTTCCGCGTTCGAGACCGCGGTCAGCCTATGGGGGAGGAATCCGGCTGTCGTCGGCCGGTTGTCCCAGGTCTGTCGCCCGGATTTTGTCGGATCCGGACCGTCCGGTCAGCCGTCGGTGCGGGCCCAGAGGTCCGTGATGCGCACGTCGAGGTCGGCGAGCAGCCGGCGCAGCAGCGGCAGCGAGAGGCCGATGACGTTGCCCGGGTCGCCGTCGATGCCGTCGACGAACGGCGCCGACCGGCCGTCCAGGGTGAACGCCCCGGCCACGTGCAGCGGTTCGCCGGAGGCGACGTACGCGGCGATCTCCGCGTCGTCCGGGGTGCCGAAGCGGACGGTGGTGGAGGCGGTGGCCGAGGACTGCCGGCCGGTCGCGGTGTCGATCACGCAGTGGCCGGTGCGCAGCACGCCGGCGCGCCCGCGCATCGACTGCCAGCGGGCCAGCGCCTCGGCGGCGTCGGCGGGCTTGCCGAGGGCCAGGCCGTCCAGCTCCAGGACGGAGTCGCAGCCGATCACCAGCTCGCCGTCGGCGAGTTCGGCGGCGACGGCCTTCGCCTTGGCCTCGGCCAGGACGAGCGCGAGCTCGGCGGGGGTGGCGGCGGTGATCGCGTCCTCGTCGACGCCGCTGACCACCACGCGCGGGTCGAGGCCCGCCTGGCGCAGCAGTCCGAGGCGGGCGGGGGAGGCGGAGGCGAGGACGAGGGCGCGCTGGTCGGTCATGGCCACCAGCCTAGGGGGTGCCGGTCCTGGGGACGGCTGTCCGCCATTCGGGTGAACGGCTCAGGTGAAGGAGCGGGAGAGCATGATCAGCACGGCGCCGACCAGCACCAGGGCGGCGAGCACCCGGCCGGCCCGCTGCATCCGCTTCTGCATCCGACGGGCCTCGGGCGAGGGCTCGTCGCGGGGATCTGACCAGAGCACCCGTCCAGAGTGCGCCGCGCCGGGCCGCGGGCGCCTGAGTATCCGTACTCATGTTCCGGGCAAAGCGGGCGCCCGGAACGCGCGGAGAGGGGGGCCGGCGGTGCCGACCTCCCTCTCGTGGGCGGGGACTTCAGTGCGCCCAGCCCGAGGTCCGCCAGGCGTTCACGCCCGGGCGCACGGCGGGGCGCAGCAGGCGGGCGCGGTCGTTCCAGGGGGAGGCCGGGCCGGCACCGGCCAGGCGCGCCGCCTCGGCGGCGGCCTGCGCGGCGGCGGCCCGGGCCTGGACCACCGCCAGGACGGTGGCCAGCTCCTCGGGGGTCGGCTGCCCGTGCAGCACGTGGATCGGGGACATGGCTGGTTCTCTCCCGACAGGGACGGGGCCTACAGGGGGATGTTGCCGTGCTTCTTCGGCGGCAGCACCTCGCGCTTGCCGCGCAGCGCCCGCAGGCCGCGGACGATGTGGCGGCGGGTCTCGCTCGGCGCGATCACCGCGTCCACGTAGCCGCGCTCGGCCGCCAGGTAGGGGTTCAGCAGGGTGTCCTCGTACGAGGCGATCAGCTCGGCGCGCTTCTCCTCGACGGTGCCGGCCGCCTCGGCCTCGGCGATCTCCCGGCGGTGCAGGATGTTGACCGCGCCCTGCGCGCCCATCACCGCGATCTGCGCGGTCGGCCAGGCCAGGTTGAGGTCGGCGCCCAGGTGCTTGGAGCCCATGACGTCGTACGCGCCGCCGAAGGCCTTGCGGGTGATCACGGTGATCAGCGGGACGGTGGCCTCGGCGTAGGCGTAGATCAGCTTGGCGCCGCGCCGGATGATGCCGTCCCACTCCTGCTCGGTGCCGGGCAGGAAGCCGGGCACGTCGACGAAGGTCAGCACCGGGACGTTGAAGGAGTCGCAGGTGCGGATGAAGCGGGCGGCCTTCTCGCTGGCGTTGATGTCCAGGCAGCCGGCCAGGTCCATCGGCTGGCTGCCGACGATGCCGACGGACTGGCCCTCGACCCGGCCGAAGCCGGTGATGATGTTGCCCGCGTACAGCGGCTGGGTCTCCAGGAACTCGCCGTCGTCGACGATGTGCTCGATCACCTTGCGCATGTCGTACGGCTGGTTCGCCGAGTCCGGCACGACGGTGTCGAGTTCGAGGTCCTCCTCGGTGACCGTGAGATCGGCCTGCTCGGGGTAGGACGGCGGGTCGCTCAGGTTGTTGGAGGGCAGGTACGAGAGCAGGCTCTTGACGTACTCGATCGCCTCCTTCTCGTCCGAGGCCAGGTAGTGGGCGTTGCCCGACTTGGCGTTGTGGGTGCGCGCGCCGCCCAGCTCCTCCATCGCGACGTCCTCGCCGGTGACCGTCTTGATCACGTCGGGGCCGGTGATGAACATGTGCGAGGTCCGGTCGGCCATCACCACGAAGTCGGTGATCGCGGGGGAGTAGACCGCGCCGCCCGCGCAGGGGCCCATGATCAGCGAGATCTGCGGGATGACGCCGGAGGCGTGCACGTTGCGGCGGAAGATCTCGCCGTACAGGCCGAGCGAGACCACGCCCTCCTGGATCCGGGCGCCGCCGGAGTCGTTGATGCCGATGACCGGGCAGCCGGTCTTCAGCGCGAAGTCCATCACCTTGACGATCTTCTCGCCGAAGACCTCGCCGAGCGAGCCGCCGAAGACGGTGAAGTCCTGGGCGAACACGGCGACCTGACGGCCGTCCACGGTGCCGTAGCCGGTCACCACGCCGTCGCCGTACGGCCGGTTCTTCTCCTGGCCGAAGTTGGTCGAGCGGTGCCGGGCGAACTCGTCGAACTCCACGAAGGAGTCCTCGTCCAGCAGCTCCGCGACCCGCTCGCGGGCGGTCAGCTTGCCCTTGGCGTGCTGCTTCTCCACGGCCTTCGCGGAGCCGGAGTGCACCGCCTCGTCCAGCCTGCGCCGCAGGTCGGCGAGCTTTCCGGCGGTGGTGTGGGGGTCGTACGACGCCTCGGTCATCCGGTGGCTCTCCCTGATCCATGGCCGCGACCTGTTCGAGTGCGCGCGGGGCCGGGTGGTGGGCCCGCGCCTGAGGGCAGGGCGGCGCTACGAACTACCGCTGGGTAGCGTAGCCAGCGCGGAGGGCGATGCGGCACGTCCCGGCGTCATGACCCTCGACACAGTGTGTCCCCGCCCGTTCTGCGGGACGATGGGGCGGCCTGGGCCCCGTACCCGGGTACCCGATCTAGTGTTTTCC
Source organism: Kitasatospora sp. NPDC002543 (assembly GCF_053594915.1). NCBI lineage: Bacteria > Bacillati > Actinomycetota > Actinomycetes > Kitasatosporales > Streptomycetaceae > Kitasatospora > Kitasatospora sp. NPDC002543. Next base: position 34,534 of record NZ_JBSFWR010000033.1, read on the forward strand.
CCATGACCGCACCCGAGACCCCCCGCCGCAGCGGACTGCGCGGCTTCGGCCACGCCGGACCGTCCCCCTGGACCGACCTGGACCGTCCGCCGCTGGACGAGGAGGCGCTGCGCCGCGACCTGATCGTCCCGGGCGGCCTGTGGACCTCCCTGGATGTCGTCGCCGAGACCGGCTCCACCAACAGCGACCTCGCCGCCCGCGCCGCGGCCGGCGCCGGGCAGGGCGCGGTGCTGGTGGCCGAGGCGCAGAGCGCCGCCCGCGGCCGGCTGGACCGGGCGTGGACGGCCCCGCCCCGCTCCGGACTGTTCCTGTCCGTGCTGCTGCGCCCCGAGGAGGTGCCGGTCGAGCGGTACGGCTGGCTGCCGATCCTGGTCGGGGTGGCCGCGGCCAGCACGCTGGGCCGGGTCACCGGGGTCGAGGTCGGGCTGAAGTGGCCCAACGACCTCCAGACGGAGATCGACGGCGCGGAGCGCAAGCTCGGCGGCATCCTCACCGAGCTGGCCGGCGGCGCCGTGGTGGTCGGCATGGGCCTCAACGTCTCGCTGCGCGCGGAGGAACTGCCCGTCCCCACCGCCGCCTCGCTCGCGCTGGCCGGCGCCTCGACCACCGACCGCGGCACCCTGCTGCGCGCCCTGCTGCGCGAGCTCGCCGAGCTGTACCGGGAGTGGACGGCCGCCGCGGGCGACCCGCACGCCAGCGACCTGCTGCGCGCCTACGTGGACCGCTGCACCACGCTCGGGCGCCGGGTGAAGGTGCACCTGCCGGGCGACCGCGAGCTGGTCGGCGAGGCGGTGGCGGTGGACGGGGACGGGCGTCTGGTGGTCCGCACGCCGGACGGCGTGCGCCGGGCGGTCGGCGCGGGCGACGTCGTCCACGTGCGCCCCGAACCCCGCCCCCAGCCCCGCTGAACGGCACTCTTCACCTCCCCTTGACCCGGGCTGATGCCCCGGATCCGACGATTCCGTGCGAACATTCCACCTGGCAGCGGTGTGAGGCGCGCCACTGCCCGCCCGGGTGGCGGACTGCGCGCCCGGACAGGTAGGACACGAGGCGAGTGCGGCGATCGCACGGGGACGGACCGGTGGCAGAGGACGGCAGCAGCGGCGCGACGGCGGGCGGCAACGACCCCACGGTCGCGCTCGAACTGGAGCGCCTGATCCTGGACGCGCCGCGCCGCTACACCCCGTACCAGGCCGCGCGCGCCGCCGACGTCCCGATGGAGCTGGCCACCCGGTTCTGGCGCGCCATGGGCTTCCCGGACATCGGCCAGTCCCGGGCGCTCACCGACGGCGACGTGATCGCGCTGCGGCGCCTGGCCGGCCTGGTCGAGTCCGGGCTGCTCAGCGAGTCGATGGCGATCCAGGTGGCCCGCTCCACCGGCCAGACCACGGCCCGGCTGGCCGGCTGGCAGATGGACACCTTCCTGGAGAACCTCACCCAGTCCGCCGAGCCCGGGCTGACCCGGGCCGACGTCGCGTACCCGCTGGTCGAGCTGCTGCTGCCGGAGCTGGAGCAGTTCCTGGTGTACGTCTGGCGGCGCCAGCTGGCGGCCGTCACCGGCCGGGTGGTGCAGGCCGCCGAGGACCACGAGATCACCAGCGGGCGGCTCGCCGTCGGCTTCGCCGACCTGGTCGGCTTCACCCGGCTGTCGAGGCGGCTGGAGGAGGAGGAGCTCGGCGAGCTGGTCGAGACGTTCGAGAACACCTGCTCGGACCTGATCGCCGGCCAGGGCGGCCGGGTGATCAAGACGCTCGGCGACGAGATCCTCTACGTCTCCGAGGACCCGGCGACCGCCGCCGAGATCGCGCTGAGCCTGATCGAGGCGCTGGCCGAGGACGACACCATCCCGCCGCTGCGGGTCGGCATGGCCTTCGGCACGGTCACCTCGCGGATGGGCGACGTCTTCGGCACCACCGTCAACCTGGCCAGCCGGCTGACCTCGATCGCGCCCAAGGACGCGGTGCTGATCGACGGCGAGTTCGCCGCCGCGCTGGAGCAGCACGGCAGCGTCGCCCCGGCCGACTCCGAGGGGCCGGGGCTGGCCGAGGCGCTGTCGGCCGCGGTCGGCATGCCCGCCTCCGGGCTGCCGATGCCGAGCCCGGAGGTCGGGGCCCGGTTCCACCTGCAGCCGATGTGGCGGCGGCCGGTGCGGGGGCTCGGGCTGGTCGAGCCGTGGCTGCTGACCCGGCGGCCGAAGGGCGAGTAGCGGCCGGCACGCGGAGCACGCGGTCGGCGGGTGGTCCGCGGCGCGTGCGCGGGGGCGTGTGCGCGGGCAGGCGGGGCAGACACACGCCTGCGATGGCATTTTCCCGGGCGCGCTGTTGCCGGGCACGTTCCCGGGGTACGGCTCTCCGGGGTGTCGAGCGGTTGAAACCCGTACGGTCGACTGCGGGTCTCCCCGGGCAAACGGGGCATAACCGAACGAAACCGCCATAGTCTTGGTGCAAGCGGCCGGTCGGGTGCGGCCGGTCGACGGGGGTCTGGCAGGACCGGGCACAGGGAGCGAGGCGAGCCGGTGAGCAGCGAGGCGATCATGACGGACCGCGACTGCGTCTGCGGCGGTTCCCGGCATCCCGACCCGCTGCCCGACCTGAGGCTGCAGTCCGTGGTCGAGCTGGCGCAGGACATGGCCACCGCCCTCACCCCGCTGGAGGCCGTCCGGTCCGCCGCCGTCCGGGCCACCGAGGCGCTCGGCGCCACCATGGCGGCCGTCTCGGTCTGGGACCGCGAGTCCGGCCGGCTGCGGGTGCTGGTCAACCACGGCGACCTGGCCCCGGGGGAGGAGGAGCTGCCCGAGGACGAGTCGTACCCGGTCGCCGACTTCCCCGAGATCGTCACCTACCTGGAGGAGCGCTGGACCACCGGGCGGCTGCCGCGCGCCTGGCTGCAGAGCGCCGAGAACAGCGAGCCGCACGCCGGGCACGCGCACCCGACCGCGGGCGCGTACTGCCAGGAGCGCGCCGCGGCGCTGCGCCGGCGCGGGCGGGCCTGCTGCGTGGTCGCGCCGATCGTGCTGCACGGCCAGGCCTGGGGCGAGCTCTACCTCGCCCGGGCGGCCGGGATGCCCGAGTTCACCGAGGCCGACGCCGACTACGCCACGCTGCTGGCCGCCCAGGTCTCGGCCGGGCTGGCGCAGACCGAGCGCCTCGCCGACCTGCGCAGGCTCGCCTTCTCCGACCCGCTCACCGGCCTGGCCAACCGGCGCGCCGTCGACGCCCGGCTGGAGGACGCGCTGCGGGCGCACAACCGGGACAACACCGTGGTCTCGCTGGTGGTCTGCGACGTCAACGGACTGAAGCGGGTCAACGACCAGCTCGGCCACGAGATGGGCGACCGGCTGCTGGAGCGGTTCGCCCACCAGCTCTCGCTGGCCGCCGCCAAGCTCCCCGGCAGCCTCGCCGCCCGGCTCGGCGGCGACGAGTTCTGCCTGCTGGTGGAGGGGCAGAAGGCCGACGAGGTGGTCGCCGTCGCCGAGGAGCTGTGCGCCCGGGCGCTCGCGCTCTCCGAGGGCGAGGGCGTGGCCTGCGGCGTCGCCTCCACCGGGGACTCGATCGGGCCCGTCACCACGCCCGACCGGCTGTTCCGCCTCGCCGACGCCGCCCAGTACCGGGCCAAGGCCGCCCGGGCCGCCCACCCCGTGGTGGCCGGGCGCAGCCACGGCCCGGGCTTCTCGCCCGACCCCACCGTGCTGCTCGCCGACGCCGCCGACCCGCACCACCGGGCGGACGGGCGGCGCGGGCCCAGCGGCCGCGCCGGGGCGGGCGACCGGCGGCGGTTCCGCGGTGCCGCGCACAGCGCCGACCCGGGCCAGCTGCTCACCGCGGTGCTCACCTCGCTCGACCGGACCGCCACGGCCCGGGCCGTCCACCCGGCGGACACCCTCGGCAAGCTGGTCGTGGTCGCCGAGGCCTCGGCCCGGCTGCTGGACGCCGTCGGCTGGTGGGTCTCGTACGTCCCGCCCGGCTCCCATCTGATGCGCACCGCCCAGCACGCCGTCTACCGGATGACCAGCGGCCCCCGCAGCGTCCGCGCCGAGACCCAGCGGGCCCGGATCGAGGCCCCCGACGCGGTGTTCGACCTCCGCCACTATCCGATGACCCGCCGTGCCGTCCGCGGCGGCGCCTTCGCCCTGCGGGCGGGCGCGGCCGGCAACGACCCGGCGGAGGAGGCGATGCTGGTGGTCTCCGGCTACCGGGGCATGGTCGCCGCGGGCGGCCAGAACCCGGCCGGCGGCTGGCTGGTGGAGCTCTTCGCCGACGACGCCACCCTGCCGCTGGGGCAGGCCGCCTGCGCCATGCGCGCCCTGGTCTCGGTCGCCCTGTCGGGGCCGGCCTCGCCGCCGGCGGTCTGAGGGGCCGCCGGCGCGGCCGGGCCGCTGGTGTGCGGATTCGGTGACGGGGGTGTTCCGGCCGGGTCGCGGTCGGGCACCGGGGGTACCGGGGTGCCCCCGGGCGGTGGATGGTGGGGGCCGACGGTCTTTCGGGGAGCGGGGGTTCGGTCATGGGCGGACGGTGGGCGGGGCCGGCGGTGGCCGGGGTACTGGTGCTCGGGGGCGTGGCGACGGGGGCCGCCCCGGCGGCGGCGGTGGTGTCGGTGCCGGTGCGGACGGCCGGGGCGGTGCGGACGGTGCCCGAGCGGGCGCCCCAGCTGCGGTCCGCCGCCGGGGCGCACCGGGTCACGGAGTCGGCCCTCGCCAGGTCGAAGAAGCGCGGGGCGCGGCACGGTTCGCACGGCGGGGTCGGCGGGGCGCTCACCTGGGTCGCCGTCGTCCTGCTGCTCTGCGTGCTGGTCGCGGTGGTGGCCGTGTTCCGGGTCAGGCGCCGGAACCACCGGTAGCCGCAGGCGGGTCGAGGGCCCGCAGGGCGGCGTCGACCAGGCGGTCGGCGTGCTCGTGGGTGAGCGGGCCGAGCCGGTACTGCCAGCGGTAGTAGATCGGGCCGTAGAGGAGCTCGACGGCGAGGTCGAGGTCGGCGTCGGGGGCGAGTCGGCCGGCCTCGCGGGCGCTGCGCAGGCGATCCCGGGTGACTTCCAGCAGGGGGTCCAGTAGCCGGGTGCGGTACTCGTCGTGCAGCGCCGGGTCGTTGAGGATCTCGGCGACGAGCGCCCGGTAGGTGCGGTCGGTGGCCGGGTCGGAGAGTTCGTCGCTGGTGGGGCGCAGCACGGCGCGGAGGTCGGCGGCCAGGTCGCCGGTGTCGGGCAGTGCGAGGCCGCCGTCGTGCTCGCCGGCGGCGAGGAAGGCGTCGAAGACGACCGCTCCCTTGGAGGGCCACCACCGGTAGATGGTCTGCTTGCCGACGCCGGCCCGGGCGGCGATCGCCTCGATGGTGACCTTGCCGTAGCCGACTTCGGAGACGAGTTCGATGGCGGCGGCGAGGACGGCGGCGCGGGCGCGTTCGCTGCGGCGGGCGGGGTCGGGAGCGGTTCTGGAAGCCATGGGAAAAATTCTAGACGAGATGGCGAGACGAGACGTATTGTCTTCTCAAGAAACGCGAGACGATCCGTCTCGTCTTGGTCGCTGCCCCCGGAGGTGCCCGTGAACCGCCCCGCACACATCCTGATGGTCTCCGTACCGGCCCACGGGCACGTCAACCCCAGCCTCGCCGTGATCGCCGAGCTGGTCGCCCGCGGCCACCGGGTCAGCTACGTCAACGACCCCTCCTTCCGGGAGACCGTCGAGTCCACCGGCGCCACGCTCGTCCCGTACTCGACGAAGCTCCCGCTCGCCGACGACCCGGCCGGCTGGCCGGAGGACCCGGTGGCGATCCAGGACGTGTTCCTGGACGACACCCTGTCGGCGTGGTCCGCCATGCTGGAGGCCTTCGAGGACGACCGCCCCGACCTGGTGCTCTATGACATCGCGGGGTTCGCCGGGCGGGCCCTCGGCGAGCGGTTCGGCGTGCCGGTGGTGCAGCTGTCGTCCACCTTCGTCGGCTGGGAGGGCATCGAGGAGGACCTGGCCGCCGTCTTCGAGGCGACCCGCAACGGCCCCGGCGGCCCCGAGCACTACCGCCGGTTCGCCGACTGGCTGGCCGGGGCCGGCACGGTGGAGCGCGACGTGGAGGCCTTCAAGGGCCGCCCCGAGCGGTGCGTCGCGCTCGTCCCGCGGGCCCTGCAGCCCTACGCCGACCGGGTCGACGACCGGCGCTTCACCTTCGTTGGGCCCTGCTTCGGCGACCGGGCCCACCAGGGGCGGTGGCAGCGGCCGGCCGGCGCCGAGAAGGTGCTGCTGGTCTCGCTGGGCTCGGCCTTCACCCACCACCCGGCGTTCTACCGGGCCTGCGTCGAGGCCTTCGGCGCGCTGCCGGGCTGGCACACCGTGCTCCAGGTCGGCAAGCACACCGACCTGGCCGGGCTCGGCGAGGTGCCGGACACCGTCGAGGTGCACCGCTGGGTGCCGCAGCTGTCGGTGCTCTCCCAGGCGGACGCCTTCGTCACCCACGCGGGCATGGGGGGCTCCAGCGAGGGGCTGTTCCACGCGCTGCCGATGATCGCGGTGCCGCAGGCCGCCGACCAGTTCGCCAACGCGGACGCCCTGGTCGGCCTCGGCGTCGCCCGCCGGCTGGACACCGAGCAGGCCACCCCGGAGGCGCTGCGCTCCGCCCTGCTGGAGCTGGTCGGCGACCCGGCGGTGGCCGAGCGGCTGCGCGAGCTGTCCGCCGCCGGCCGCGCCGAGGGCGGCACCGCCCGGGCGGTGGACCTGATCGAGGCCGAGCTCGTGAAGTGAGGTGACCGGGGGTGGCGCGGGGGCCGCGGTGTGCGGTGCCGGTCCGGAGGGCGGAGAATCCGGATGGCGAGCACCTGTTGTCATATCTTCATTCACCTGATGTGATGGTGTATATGGATATGCACAGTGCTGTGGCCCCCGACGCTCCGCTGGTCCTGGTCGGCAAGGCCGACGTCAGCGCCGAGGACGTCCTGGCCGTCGCCCGGGGCAACGCCCGGGTCGAGATCGGACCCGACGCGCAGGCCGAGATGGCCGCCGCCCGTGCGCGGATCGACGCCCTCGCGGCCGAGCCGCGCCCCGTCTACGGGGTGTCGACCGGCTTCGGCGCGCTCGCCGTGCGCCACATCAGCCCCGAGCTGCGCGCCCAGCTGCAGCGCTCGCTGGTGCGCTCGCACGCCGCCGGCATGGGGCCGGTGGTCGAGCGCGAGGTGGTCCGCGCGCTGATGTTCCTGCGGATGAAGACCCTGGCCTCCGGCCGTACCGGCGTCCGGCCGCTGGTCGCCCGGACCATGGCCGACCTGCTCAACGCGGGCATCACCCCGGTCGTCCGGGAGTTCGGCTCGCTCGGCTGCTCCGGCGACCTCGCGCCGCTGTCGCACTGCGCGCTGGTCCTGATGGGCGAGGGCACCGCCACCGGTCCGGACGGCGTCGAGAAGCCCGCCGCCGAACTGCTCGCCGCCGCCGGGATCGAGCCCGTCGAGCTGCTGGAGAAGGAGGGCCTCGCCCTCATCAACGGCACCGACGGCATGCTCGGCATGCTGGTCATGGCCATCGCCGACCTCCAGCGCCTGTTCACCACCGCCGACATCACCGCCGCGATGAGCCTGGAGGCGCTGCTCGGCACCGACAAGGTGCTCGCCCCCGAGCTGCACGCCCCGATCCGCCCCCACCCCGGCCAGGCGCTGAGCGCCGCCAACATACTCGCCGTCCTCAAGGACTCCGGCCTCACCGGCCACCACCAGGACGACGCGCCGCGGGTCCAGGACGCGTACTCGATCCGCTGCGCCCCGCAGGTGGCCGGCGCGGGCCGGGACACCCTGACGCACGCCCGGTTGGTCGCCTCCCGCGAGCTGGCCGCCTCGGTCGACAACCCGGTGGTGCTGCCGGACGGCCGGGTGGAGTCCAACGGCAACTTCCACGGCGCCCCGGTCGCCTACGTGCTGGACTTCCTCGCCATCGCCGCCGCTGACCTCGGCTCCATCTCCGAGCGGCGCACCGACCGGCTCCTCGACAAGGCCCGCTCGCACGGCCTGCCGGCCTTCCTGGCCGACGACCCGGGCGTGGACTCCGGCCTGATGATCGCCCAGTACACCCAGGCGGCACTGGTCAGCGAGAACAAGCGGCTCGCCGTCCCCGCCTCGGTCGACTCGATCCCGTCCTCCGCGATGCAGGAGGACCACGTGTCGATGGGCTGGTCGGCCGCGCGCAAGCTGCGCCAGGCGGTGGCCAACCTCGGCCGCATCCTGGCCGTCGAACTCACCGCCTCCGCCCGCGCCCTGGAGATCCGTCAGCAGGCCGACGGTGCCGGCACCGTCGCCCCGGCCACCGCGGCCGCGATGGCCGCCGCCCGGGAGGCGGGGGTCGGCGGCGCCGGCCGCGACCGCTTCCTGTCGCCGGACCTGGAGGCGGCCGCCGAACTGGTCGCCTCCGGCGACCTGGTGCGCGCGGTCGAGCGGGTCACCGGCCCGCTGGCCTGAGCCGGTGGCGCCGCCGCGGGGGGAGCGGGGCTCAGTCCCAGTCGCCCCGCGGCCGGCGGTCGCGGCGGTCACGGCGGTCGCCGCGGTCGCGGCGATTGCCCAGAGCGGCGGCGAAGTTGACCCCGACGATCCCCGCCCAGCAGGCCAGCAGGCCGGCGAAGCCGCCGGTCTCGGGGCTGCCGGCGATCGCGGACAGCGGGATGCCGAGGGCGAGCGAGATCACCGCCAGACGGTTGCCGGCCCGGCCCGAGGACCAGCCCCGGCCGCGGTCCTCGTCCCGGTCGTCGTCCCGGTAGGACGGCTCGTAGCCGTCCATCCGCCGGGCCACCGACCGCTCGACCCGGGTGTCCAGCCGGGCGTCGAGGCGCTTCATGAAGGAGTCGAGGAGCTCGTCCTCGTACTCCTTGCCGAGCTCCTTGCGGGCCTGGAGGGTGGCGTCGAGGTCGCGCCGCAGTTCGTCCTGACGAGTGTCCATGGAACCAGAGTGGGGCCGCCGGGGCGCCCGGTCCATCGGTTCGCGGGAGGAATCCGGGCGGGCTCAGGGAGAAATCAGGGTTGCCCGGGCCCGACGGGGCCGACCGGCCCCTCCGTCCCGCCCGCCCGCCCGCCCGATCCGATCGCCCGCCCGACCCGACCATCCGTCCGATCCGCCCGCCCGCCCGACCCGACCATCCGTCCGATCCGCGGGACGTCTCATCCGACGTCCCGCCGTACGAGACGTCTTTGCCAGGGGCGGCCCGCTCCTGCACAGTCGTCGTCCGACCCCCTCGCACCCGGAGGTACCGCTGATGACCGCCACCGACGAGACCGGCAGCGTCGGCCCCTCCGCCCGGCTGCTCCAGCTGTTCGAGGGGCACCGGCTGACGCCGACCCAGCGCCGGATCGCCCACTCGCTGGTGCGGCACGCCACCGAGGCGCCGTTCCTGTCCAGCGTGGAGGTCGCCGAACTCGCGGGCGTCAGCCAGCCGTCCGTCACCCGCTTCGCGGTCGCACTCGGGTACGACGGCTACCCGGCGCTGCGCAAGCAGCTGCGCGAACTCGGCGGCGGCGAACAGGCCGCTCCGGAGACCCCGGACGACGCGGTGCGCAACGAGCACCAGCAGGCCGTACTCGCCGAGATCGCCCACCTGCGCCACCTCGCCGAACTCCTCGCCGACCCCGAGCCGATCACCCGGGCCGCCCGGCTGCTCGCCGCCTCCCGCCCGCTGCCGGTGCTCGGCCTGCGGGCCGCCTCGGCGCAGGCGCGCGGCTTCGCCTACTTCGCGTCCAAGGTGCACCCGGACATCCGGCTGCTGGACGAGGGCGGCAGCATGCTCGCCGACCGGCTGGAGCAGGCCCGGTCGGCCGGCGCCGACGCGCTGCTCTGCTTCGCGCTGCCGCGCTACCCGCGGGAGCTGATGGACGCGTTGACGGTGGCCCGGGAGTGCGGGCTGACGGTGATCACCGTGGCCGACAGCGCTTTCGCGCCGGTCGCCAAGCTGTCCGACCTGATGCTGCCGGCCGCCGTCGGCACCGGACTGGTCTTCGACACCGCGTGCGCGCCGATGATGCTCGGCCGGGTGCTGCTGCAGTCCATGTGCGACGAACTGCCGGGCGCCGAGGCCCGGTTGGAGGCGATCGAGCAGTCCGCCGCGGCCCGCGGGCTGTTCCTGGAGTGAGTGCGGCCCGGAACGGGTGAGGCCCGGAGGCCCGGCAGGGGAGTAGCCGTCACAAACCCGGGCATCCCCTCCTGCAGGGGGTGCCGCCCATGCACGTGATCCATGAGATGAAGTTCGTCGCCCGGCTGTCCTCGGGGGCCGACGAGTGGTCCTGCCCCACCTGCGGACGCCGCGTCACCCTGCGGCGCCTGCCCGAACCCGAACTGACCGTCCTCGACCCGGGCGACGAGTCTGCCGTCCACGTCGGTGTCATCGAACCCGACGCCCGTGCCGCCGAGGCCGCCGAGAAGTACGGCCTGGGCCCCGTCCAGAACATCCCCCGCCCGCCGTCCCCGCCCGCCCCGGACGCCGACGACCGCCGCTGGCTCGCCGAGATCGGCATCGACTGGGACGGCGGCGCGGCGGCCTGACTCAGCCGCGCGGCGCGTACAGCGGAAGGCCGGAGGTGTCCAGCTCGGTGGGCAGTGGCGCGGGCAGCGGGACGGGCTCGCCGTACTTGCCGCGCAGGACGCCCTGGTACGCGCCGTCGCGGGGGTGGGTGTGGAGCGCCCAGGTGCCGTCGCGCGGATCGATCGCGAGGAGGGCCGGCACGCCTGCGACCGCGTACCAGCTGGTCTTGGCGTCGATGAGGCTGACCCGCTCGGAGGTCGAGATGACCTCCACGGCCAGTTCGACATCGTGCGGGTCGGCCAGCCACTCGTCGTCATCCTCCCAGTCGCGCGGCAGAACGACGAGGTCTGGTGTCGCGTAGTCCTCCGCATCGCCGGGCATGGTGATCGACGAGACCTCGTAGGCGCCCAGGCTGTCGGGGAGTCCGGCGTCGAGCTGGCGGGACAAGCGCTTGGTGGTACCCGCGTGCTTGCCGCGAGGAGTCGGGGACGTCACCAGGGTTCCTCCGACGATCTGGACGCGAAGTCCGGTGCGCTGCTCGATCTCCTCCGCCACATCCCGGAGTCTGCCGGGCCGCACGCTGATGGCCGTCATCGTGTCCTCCGCTCTCTGGTGCTGGGCCGAGTGGCTGGTGTCCGCCAGGTTCAGGCTAGCGCGCCAAGTGGGCCGGTGCCGGGGCTGATCGGATGGTTCCGGGGTCTGGTCGAAAGCCGACTGTTTAGTTATATTCAACTGGACGCAACGTGAATTAATCCATCCGCAGGGAGGCCGTGACCATGGTGCAGCAGGCGAGCGGGCCGCGTGAGGTGCGCGCGGCACGGGGGACGGGGCTGACGGCGAAGGGGTGGCAGCAGGAGGCCGCCCTGCGGATGCTGATGAACAACCTCGACCCGGAGGTGGCCGAGCACCCGTCGAAGCTGGTCGTCTACGGCGGCACCGGCAAGGCCGCGCGGGACTGGCGCTCCTTCGACGCCATGGTGCGGACCCTGGAGGGGCTGAAGCAGGACGAGACCATGCTGGTCCAGTCCGGCCGCCCGGTCGGCGTGATGCAGACCCACGAGTGGGCGCCGCGCGTGCTGATCGCCAACTCCAACCTGGTCGGCGACTGGGCCAACTGGGAGGAGTTCCGCCGGCTGGAGAGCCTCGGGCTCACCATGTACGGGCAGATGACCGCCGGCTCGTGGATCTACATCGGCACCCAGGGCATCCTCCAGGGCACCTACGAGACCTTCTCCGCCGTCGCGAACAAGCGCTACGGCGGCACGCTGGAGGGCACCATCACCCTCACTGCCGGCCTCGGCGGGATGGGCGGCGCCCAGCCGCTGGCCGTCACCATGAACGGCGGCGTGGCGATCTGCATCGACTGCGACCCGTCCCGGATCGCCCGCCGGATCGAGCACCGCTACCTGGACGTCGAGGCCAAGGACCTCCCGCACGCGCTGGAGCTCGCCACCGCCGCCCGTGACAAGCGGCAGCCGCTCTCCATCGGCGTGCTGGGCAACGCCGCCGAGCTGGTCCCGCAGCTGCTCGCGATGGACGCGCCGATCGACATCGTCACCGACCAGACCAGCGCCCACGACCCGCTGGCCTACCTGCCGGTCGGCGTCGCCTTCGAGGACATGGCGGACTACGCCGCCGCCAAGCCCGCCGAGTTCACCCAGCGGGCGCGCGAGTCGATGGCCCGGCACGTCGAGGCGATGGTCGGCTTCCTGGACCGCGGCGCCGAGGTCTTCGACTACGGCAACTCGATCCGCGGCGAGGCCCAACTGGCAGGCTACGACCGGGCCTTCGCCTTCCCGGGCTTCGTCCCGGCGTACATCCGGCCGCTGTTCTGCGAGGGCAAGGGCCCGTTCCGCTGGGCGGCGCTGTCCGGCGACCCGCAGGACATCCACAAGACCGACAAGGCCGTCCTCGACCTCTTCCCGGAGAACGAGTCGCTGGCCCGCTGGATCAGGATGGCCCAGGAGAAGGTGCACTTCCAGGGACTGCCGGCGCGCATCTGCTGGCTCGGCTACGGCGAGCGCGACAAGGCCGGCGAGCGCTTCAACGACATGGTCGCCTCCGGTGAGCTCTCCGCCCCGATCGTGATCGGCCGCGACCACCTGGACTGCGGCTCGGTCGCCTCCCCGTACCGCGAGACCGAGGCGATGCTGGACGGCTCCGACGCGATCGCCGACTGGCCGCTGCTCAACGCCATGGTCAACGTGGCCTCCGGCGCCTCCTGGGTGTCCATCCACCACGGCGGCGGCGTCGGCATCGGCCGCTCGATCCACGCCGGGCAGGTCACCGTCGCCGACGGCACCGCGCTGGCCGGGGAGAAGATCCGCCGGGTGCTCACCAACGACCCGGGCATGGGCGTCATCCGGCACGTGGACGCGGGCTACGACCGTGCGGTCGAGGTCGCGGACGAGCGCGGTGTGCGCGTTCCCATGGGTGAGCTGTGACGGCTCCTTCCTTCGAGGAGATGTGGGCGGAGCTGCTCCCGGTGGGCCGCTCCGCCGCCTCCGGCGGCTACCGCCGCTTCGCCTGGAACTCCGCCGACGCCGAATGCCGCGCCTGGTTCGAGCAGCAGGCCCGCGGCCGCGGCCTCACGTACGAGCTGGACCGCAACGGCAACCAGTGGGCCTGGCTGGGCGACCCGAACGGGCAGGGGGCCGTCGTCACCGGCTCCCACCTGGACTCCGTCCCGGACGGCGGCGCCTTCGACGGCCCGCTGGGCGTCGTCTCCTCCTTCGCCGCGCTGGACGAGCTGCGCGCCCGCGGCGCCGACCTCACCAGGCCGCTGGCGATCGTCAACTTCGGCGACGAGGAGGGCGCCCGGTTCGGCGTGGCCTGCATCGGCTCCCGGCTGACCGCCGGCGTCCTCGGCCGCGAGCAGGCGTACGGGCTGCGCGACGCCGACGGCGTCCGGCTGCCCGACGCGATGGAGAAGGCCGGCTACGACCCGACCGCCATCGGCGCGGACGACGAGCGGCTGGCCCGGATCGGCGCCTTCGTCGAGCTCCACGTCGAGCAGGGCCGGTACCTCACCGAGGAGCGGCCGGTCGGCGTGGCGAGCGCGATCTGGCCGCACGGCCGCTGGCGGTTCGACTTCCACGGCGAGGCCAACCACGCCGGCACCACCCGGATCGAGGACCGCCGCGACCCGATGCTGACCTACGCCAACACCGTGCTGGCGGCCCGCAAGAAGGCGAAGCTGGCGGGCGCGCTGGCCACCTTCGGCAAGGTCGCGGTGGAGCCCAACGGCACCAACGCGATCGCCTCGCTGGTGCGCGGCTGGCTGGACTCCCGGGCAGCCGACGAACACACCCTCACCGCGCTGGTCGCCGCGATCGAGCAGGCCGCCGCCGAACGCGGGGAGCGCGACGGCGTCCGGGTCGAGCTGACCCGCGAGTCCTACACCCCGGTGGTGGACTTCGACGGGCCGCTGCGGGACCGGCTGGCCAAGCTGCTCGACGCCCCGGTGCTGCCCACCGGCGCGGGACACGACGCCGGCATCCTGGCCTCCGCGGTCCCGACCGCCATGCTGTTCGTGCGCAACCCCACCGGGGTCTCGCACTCCCCGGCCGAGCACGCCGAGCCGGCCGACTGCCTGGCCGGGGTCGCCGCGCTCGCCGACGTACTGGAGGACCTGGCGTGTCAGTGACCGCGACGACGTACTGGGCGCAGCACGCCTGGCTGCCGGGCGTGAACGGCCCGGCGGTCGAGCGGGACGTGCTGATTGCCACCGGCCCCGGCGGCCGCATCACCGCCGTCACCCCGGACAGCGGCCCCTGCCCGCCCGGCGCCGTCCGGCTCGACGGGCTGCTGCTGCCCGGCCAGGCGAACGCCCACTCGCACGCCTTCCACCGGGCGCTGCGCGGGCACGTCCAGGTCGGCTCCGGCACCTTCTGGACCTGGCGCGACACCATGTACCGGTTCGCCGGCGCGCTGGACCCGGACCGCTACCTGGCGCTCGCCACCGCCGTCTACGCCGAGATGGCGCTGGCCGGCATCACCGCCGTCGGCGAGTTCCACTACCTGCACCACGCGCCCGGCGGCGCCCGGTACACCGACCCCAACGCGATGGGCGAGGCGCTGATCGAGGCCGCCGCCCGGGCCGGCATCCGGATCACCCTGCTGGACACCTGCTACCTCTCCTCCGGCTTCGGCGCCGAGCCGACCGGGCCGCAGCAGCGGTTCAGCGACGGCGACGCCGAGGCATGGGCGGCCCGGGCGGACGCGCTCAAGCCGCGCGAGCACGCCCGGATCGGCGCCGCCATCCACTCGGTGCGGGCCGTCCCGGCCGACCAGCTGGGCACCGTCGCGCAGTGGTCGGCGACGCGCGGTGCGCCGCTGCACGTCCACCTGTCCGAGCAGACCGCCGAGAACGACGCCTGCCTGGCCGCGCACGGCGTCACCCCGACCCGGCTGCTCGCCGACCACGGGGCGCTCGGCCCGCGCACCTCGGCCGTGCATGCCACCCACCTGACCGACGAGGACGTCACGCTCCTCGCCGACTCGGGGACGACCATCTGCATGTGCCCCACCACCGAGCGGGACCTCGCGGACGGCATCGGCCCGGCGCGGGCGCTCGCCTCGGCGGGCTCCCCGATCACCCTGGGCAGCGACAGCCACGCGGTGATCGACCCGTGGGAGGAGGCCCGGGCGCTGGAGCTGGACGAGCGGCTGCGGACGCGGACGCGCGGCCACTGGACGGCGAACGCGCTGCTGCGGGCCGGTGGTGAGGACGGGCACGCCTCGCTCGGCTGGCCGGAGGCCGGGCGGATCGAGGCCGGGGCGCTCGCCGACTTCACGGTGATCGCGCTGGACAGCGTCCGCACGGCGGGCCCGCCGGCCCGACTCGGCGCCGAGATCGCCGTCTTCGCGGCCTCGGCGGCGGACGTGCGGCACCTGGTCGTCGGCGGGCGGCAGGTGGTGCGGGACGGCACGCACCAGCTGGTGGCTGACGTGCCGGGCGCGCTGCGGCGTTCGATCAGCGCGCTGAGCTGCTGACCCTTCCCCCAACCTTCCCCCGAGAGGCCTTGTCTTGAGCACCCTGATCACCGGAATCGGCAGCCTGGTCACCAACGACCCCGGGCACGGCACCGGGCCGCTCGGCCTGCTGACCGACGCGGCCGTGGTGGTCGACGGCGCCACCGTCGCCTGGGTCGGCCCGGCGGCCGACGCCCCGGCGGCGGACGAGCGCTTCGACGCCGAGGGCCGGGCACTGCTGCCCGGCTTCGTCGACTCGCACGCCCACCTGGTGTTCGCGGGGGACCGTACGGCCGAGTTCAACGCCCGGATGTCCGGGCAGGCGTACTCGGCGGGCGGCATCCGGACGACGGTGGCGGCCACGCGGGCCGCGTCCGACGCCGAACTGGACGCCAACCTGGCCCGGTTCGTCCGGGAGGCGGTGCGCCAGGGCACCACCACCATCGAGTGCAAGTCCGGCTACGGGCTCACCGTCGAGGACGAGGCGCGCGCCCTGCGTATCGCCGCGAAGCACACCCCGGAGACCACCTACCTGGGCGCCCACGTCGTCGCCCCCGAGTACGCCGAGGACCCGGCGGGGTACGTGGAGCTGGTCACGGGCGAGATGCTGGACGCCTGTGCGCCGCACGCCCGTTGGGTGGACGTGTTCTGCGAGAAGGGCGCGTTCGACGGGGACCAGGCGCGGGAGATCCTCACCGCCGGTATCGCCCGCGGCCTCACCCCGAGGGTGCACGCCAACCAGCTGACGTACGGGCCCGGCGTGCAGCTCGCGGTGGAGCTGGGGGCCGCCTCGGCGGACCACTGCACCCACCTGACCGACGAGGACGTGGCGGCGCTGGCCGGCTCGGCGACGGTCGCGACCCTGCTGCCGGGGGCGGAGTTCTCCACCCGCGCCGAGTACCCGAGCGGGCGCCGGCTGCTTGATGCGGGAGCGGTGGTGGCGCTGTCCACGGACTGCAACCCGGGCTCCAGCTTCACCAGTTCGATGGCGTTCTGCATCGCGGTGGCCGTGCGGGAGATGGGCATGACCCCGGACGAGGCGGTCTGGGCGGCCACCGCGGGCGGCGCCCGCGCCCTGCGGCGCAGCGACGTCGGCACCGTCACGGTCGGCGCCCGCGCCGACCTGCTGCTGCTGGAAGCGCCGTCGCACGTCCACCTGGCCTACCGCCCGGGCGTGCCGCTGACGGCGGCGGTCTGGCGCGCGGGCGTCCGCGAGGTCTGAGCCTTCGGACGACAGACGGCCCCCGCGCCCCCGGGGTGGCGGGCGCGGGGGTTCTCTGCGCTTGTGGCTCAGGCGCGCTACGCCTCCGGCGGCACGCTGTAGCGACTCAGGACGTCTTCAGCCGTGGACTTGTCCAGTAGACGGAGTTCCCAGGGCCCAGTGTTGACGTCGAACTCCTTGCCGAAGCCAACCCACTTGCCGGCCATGCGACGTCCGGTCGGATCGACCAGCAACTGAATGGCGCCGTGGTACCTGGCCCCCTGGTAGTAGCCGTCCTGTGCGGTCTGCTCCACCCATGAACCCGTCACGACGTTCCGGTCCACAGTGAGATCGAACGACAGCGGCGAGTCGGGATTGGACGACGCACCGGGAAGGGAATGACCGGTGATCCGGTTCCCGCTCTGGGACAGGACGACGTGGTGCAGGCCGGTGAACGTGTTCTCCCGGCTGCTGCTGAATAACTCGTAGTGGCTGATCCAGACCCCCGAGTAGTCCTCGCTCGAAGGCGCGGGCGGAGTCTGCACAGGAACACTCGGTTCATCGCTAGTCACGTCATGGCCTCCCATGCCGTCCACGCTGACCCTTGGTGGCAGCTGTGGTGATTCGGAAGCCGAGGCGGTCCACGGAGAGCTTGGTGACCGCCTCAAGGGCTCGAACGTACACCGGGCGGGGAAACCTGACCTCCCCTGATTCCCAGCGCTGCACGAGACGCTTGCTGGCGTCATTGGGCTCTCCCTGGACCGTCCCAACTGCCCTCAGGCGCTTCGCGAACTCGTCCTGGCTGAGGCGAAGTCCCAGGCGTACCGACCGCAAGGTCTCGTTCGGCGTCGTCATGAAGCCCACCATAGGCCCGCCTTTCGCTGAATGACACCGAAATGACGCCTTGTCGGGACGTCGAAGGGACGCCTCGGCGGCGTCGCAATGGTCTGATCCGCCAGGGCATCATCAAGCCCTCCGTGGATGCAGGGGAGCGGCAATGGTGAAGCCCGGCGCAAGATCGTTCGAGTTGTCCGTTCTCGTCCCCGGGTCAGTGTCTGCCGCTTCGCGCGCTCCGGGCCGAACTCGACCGGCGTCGACAACTCCTCGGAGTAGTCACCAAGTCGACAGTGCCAAGGCCCAGTTGGTGACACCTGGGCGAACGTCTCGGTAAGGCGGTACGAGGGCGAGGCGCCGGTCTTCCCGACGACTCGTTGCGCCGGCCCGGAGCCGACGGAGAACCAATGCCAGGTGAACCGCCTGAGCCACCCGTCCCGACTCCCGTTCGAACCGGTGCCCCCCGTGGGCAGCCAGCCGGGTTGAACGGGCCACAAGACTCCCGCCCCGGCCGGTCATCCCTGGAAGGCAGCCAGCCGGAGCGGGCTCCGCAACACCGCACACCCCGGACACCAATCGGTGCCCGGAACTCCGCACGATGTGAGGAGACACCAGTATGACCACGTTCGAGCGTCCGCCCGGCCCCGCCGGTCCCGACGTCCGCACCCTGCTCACCCCGGCGCAGTTCGACGGGGCTGCCTTCACCGTCCTGGACAACAACCCCGGTATGGCCGCCGGTACCGCCGAGCGCATCGTCACCGAAGCGCTCAAGTTCGTCGTTGCCGCCCGTACGTTCCCCACCGTGCGCATCACGCCGTCCAATGTCGTGGACGAGGGTTGGCACGCGCTCGTCCTGCACACCCGCGTGTACGCCGAGCTGTGCGACAAGCTCGGTGGGTTCGTCCACCACTACCCGGAGCGGCCCGACCCGACGCGTCACGACGCGGCCGCGCTCAGCCGGACCGTGGCACTCATCGAAGAGGCCGGGTACACCCCGGACCACGAGCTGTGGACCGGCCCGACCCGCGCACTGGTGGCCGTGGCCGCGAACTGCTCCCACACGCCGGTGCCCGGTGGGTGCGGACCGATCAACCCCGGGGCGTGCGCGTCGCACTGCAACGGCGGTGGCGGTGGTGGAGGTGGGGGCGGCGAAGCCCACTAGCCTGGGCCCACCAAACGTGGAAAGGGCGGGACGCATGGATGAGAGCGAAGCCCGGCAAGTCGCCAACACCCTTCAACGGCTAGGTCTTCGGGGAATCGTCTCCCCCGAAGACCTCGACAACCCGAACGGGCGTTGGAGGGTGTACGACCACGCCGATGCTGCTACCCGGCGGGACATCACCGACGAAGTACTGACGCTCATCGCGGGCCGGTCCCGGCAGGCCGGCCCGGCGCGAGGATTCGTCGTCTCGAAGTCCCGCTGAGTCACCCCTCGAAACGGCCCCGTCCGGGTTCGCCCGGGCGGGGCTACCTCGTGCGGTCTGTCGCGAAGCTCCCCATGCCGGTCTCGGCCCGGATCAGCCCATCTTCGCGAAGCGCCGCCGTGACCTTCTGGACGGTCGCACGCGCTACGCCGAAATCGCGTTCGAGTCGCACCGCCGCAGTCAGGTGGCCGGGCGCATGCTCGCCGCCTGGGCGAGCTCCGGTGCCGTCGAACGTTTGACCTTGGGTGGTCGTAGGGCGAAGGTCGGAGGTGGCATGCGGCCGGATCATGGGGGAGCAACATGCGGCAACACGCCAGCGACGGCGACGAGTTGACCGCTACATTCTTCTGCGCGGCTCACGGTGACGACCGTCATCACCTCCCCACACCACAGCCTCACGGAGGTTCCCGTGTGCACCCGTAACACCCCCTCGCTCGCCCTCTCCCGCCAGGCCCTGCGGGACGCGATGACCCGCAGCGGCGGCTGGGACGCCGACAGCATCTTCAACGCCGAACTCGCACTGATGGAGCTCGTCGTCAACGCCTGGCGGCACGGCGACACCCCCGCGCCCGTCGTCTGGTTCTCCGTCCTCGGCCGCACCCTCAGGGTCACCGTCTCCGACGAGAGCGACGCCCTCCCCGAGCAGCGAACCCCCGCCGACTCCGCCGAGTCCGGCCGGGGCCTCCAGCTCGTCGCCGGACTCACCCACCGCTGGGGCGTCGACCCGCAGAAGCGCGGCAAGAGCATCTGGTACGAGCTGGACTCCGCCGCGTGACCCCCGACCCCGCCCTGCCGGAGGGACCCCGGATGCGCGACTGCACCAAGCCCCATCTCATCGGCCTCCTGGGCGAGTTGCACCGGCGCGGCCTGCCGCGCGGACTCCTCTGGGGATCCGCCTCGCCCGGCGAGACCACCATCGACGGCCGCACCCTGATCGACTTCGGGACCGCGCCGGCGAGCACGCTGCTCAACCTCCTCCACCTGCTCCGCGACCTGGACGACGAGGAGGAGGGGCACCCGTGAGTGCGGCCCTCCTCGCCCTCGCGATCGCCACCGTGCCTCACAGGATGCCCCGCCCCGAGCTGCGCGACGAACAGCACTGAACACGCGAAGGCACTCGCCCGCCCCAGGGCGAGTGCCTCGCGGGCGCCCCGTGCTCGGCCAACTGGTGTCCAGCGCCGGTCAACCCGCCGCCCCGCGTGTACCTCATGGCTCAGGGCTGCCGGACCCGCCCAGCAGCTGTCAGGTAAGCGGCCCGACATCGCGCGATCAGATTCGGTAAAGGTCGGACCTACACCTTCTTCGGTGCGTAGCGCAGCAGCGCGACGTCGCCCACCATCTCCGCCCCCAGCAGCTGCATCCGATGGGTGCTGCCACCGGGGAACTCGGCCGGATGGACGAAGCGGGGTGCACCGGCTTCACCGACAAGCAGCGGTGCCACGGCCAGGTGGATTTCGTCAGCCAGGCCCTGGGCGAGGAACTGGGTGTGGATCTGGCCGCCGCCCTCGACCATCAGGCGGCTCACGCCGCGGGTCGCCAGATCTTCGAGCATGGCGCCGAAGTCGACCGTGTCTCCGGTGCTTACGACGTCGGCCAGGCCATCCAGGCGGTCGCGCAGCTTCAGGGCGCCGGCGTCGGTTGTGTAGGCGACCTTCTTGTCTCCGAAGTGCCAGAACTTGAGGTCGCGGTCCAGGTCGCCGCTGCCCGTGATGGTGACCTTCAGCGGGTACTCCGGCTTGCCGGCCGCCACCCGGTCGGCCCGGCGCTTGTCGCTGTTGACCAGCAGGCGCGGGTTGTCGCTGCGCAGGGTGTTGCCGCCGACGAGGATGGCATCCGACTCGGCCCGCACCTGGTCCACCCGATCGAAGTCGGCCGCGTTCGACAGCAGCAGCCGCTCCGGCGAGGTGTCGTCGATGTAGCCATCGATCGAGGTGGCAACACTCAGCAGGACGAAGGGGCGTTCGGCCATCGTGGTTCCGTTCTTCGCGGGGTGCGGTGTCGTGGTCCTGGGGAGATCACACTTCATGGAGCATGACGCTGTCGAGAGCCTGGCGGAACTGCACGACCTCGGCCACGGTCTGCCAGCGCTGCAACTGGTGGTCGAGTGAGGCCAGTTCACCAAAGATCCGGCCCGACCCGGTGGCCACTGCCACTGAAAGCGCGTCAATTGCCGTGATCGCGGCCTGCTCCGGTCCAACGGCGCGCAGCTGCGCTCCGGCGGACCGGGCCAGGTACACCCCACGGTCACGCCGAAACGATGCCGGCAAGGCCCGGATGGCCTGGTCGAACCCGCTCACTGCCACCTCATAGCGGCCGAGGATGGCCAGTGAGCGTGCTCGCTGCGCTTCGACGTAGGCGGCTTCCAACCAGCGGCCGCGGCCGGCTGGCACGTCCTTGGGGCCAGTCACCAGCTCCAGCGCTTCGTCGTACGCCCGCTGGCAGGCCAGCTCGTCGCCTGCTAGTGCGTGACCGTGCGCCGCGTAAACCCTGGCCATGGCGACCAGGCGACTGCCCGGTGGGGCGATCCGCTGGGCCGACTCGGCCAGATCGATGGCGTCGAGCGATTCCTTCATGTCGCCGGCCAGCTGCGCCTTGCGGACGGTGACGTAGACGGTCAGTTCATGGTCACCGGCGGCGTTGGACCAATCGAGGGCCCGGTCCGCCCAGTACTGTGCCGCCCGGTGGTCTCCGCTGTCCTGGTACAGCCAGCTGGAGAACTCGGCGTACTCGGCCTGGACCTGCATGAGGCCCTGCCGGTCACGGCCGACGGCGTCGCGGCGCAGCTGCTGGATCGAGCGCAGGTGATCCAGGGTACTGGCGATGACGTCTCGCGGCCCCAGCACGTTGTCGCACTCCACCAGGGACTTGCGCAGCCGGCGCAGGTTCTCGACGGGGTGCAGGTCGGGCGACAGCAGCGGCTTCGCCGCAGGCGCACTCGCAGTTCCCGCGAACAGCGTCGCGCCGGCGGCTGCGGCGGCCGAGCGGAGTACGGCGCGGCGCGGCATGGTCACGAAGATGATCCTCCCGTCAGACGTGCGGCAGCCCACTCTGACGCCGTCGCCCATCAGGGCCATGGGCGAGCCGACAGCGGCAGCTTCTTGCTCCGGATCACCGAGTTCGGGTGGCCCGATGCCGGCATCTCCGAGGTCAGGTAGCGGCGTCAGGAGATGTGGACCTTCGGCCCGTGGAGCAGGCGCCGACTCCACAACAGTTGCTGGTTGATCCGGTGCGGCAAAGATCGCCCTCAACTCGGTGGTGTTGATCTTCAGCAGCCGAGCCAGCTTCACCCACATCCACGGTTGTGGCTCCCCTTGGCCCCGCTCCCACCGCACCACCGTCGAGCGATGGACTCCCAACGCGTCGGCCAGGGCCTCCTGGGTATGGCCGGCGTCCTTGCGCCGGTGAGCGAGCCGCTCCCGCTTGACCGCCATCGGCTCCCGCCCTCTGCTACGCCAAATCGCCTGCCCTGACAACGCGCCAGGTCACGCCCGGGTATGCATCTTGGCTGCGACATCGATGCGCCAATTCTGCTCTGGTTCGCGCCGGTTGGAGGGTGGTTCGGTAGAGACCTGCCGGACGAAGTCGGCCCCGTAGCGGCTCTGAGCGCCGTTGGGTTGGGTCGGCCAATGCCCGCTATCCGGGCCTCGTGTCAGCCCCTCTAAGCCTGGCCGACATTCCACCACCAAAGTCTTCCCGCCGGAACTCCGGTGGGAGTGTCCATACAGAAGGGAAGGACCATGGTGCACAACAGCACCCCGGCGGCTCCGGCCGCTGAGGGCGGTCTCCTCGTCGCGGCGCGGAAGATCGCGGCGGCGCGGGCTCGCACCGAGCAGCCGTCCGACGTCAGCAGCGGCCGTTCCGACGGCAACGACTGATCCGGCTGCCCACGATGCTTGATGCTGCCTCGTGGGCGGTGCGTCTGGGCGGGGACTCGTTCCTCGCCCAGACGTTCAACCGCTCCTACGCCGTCATCCCCGGGCAGGTCGCCGATGTTGCCGGCCTGCTCTCCTGGGACGACCTCAACGTCATCTTGGCCACGCAGCGGCTGGAGCCCCCAAGGCTGCGGTTGTCGCTGGACGGCGAGATGTTGCCGCTGCACCGGTACGCGTTGCCGGTGACCACCCGCCGGTCGGTGACGTGGTACCGCGTTCAGCCGGCCGAGCTGCACGCCCGCCTGGCCGAGGGGGCCTCGCTCGTTCTCGACTCCATCGAGAAGATCCACCCGCCCATCGGCGCGGCGGCTGAAGGTCTGGAGCGCTTCCTCGGCACGCTGGTACAGGTCAACGCCTATGCCTCGTGGACCGAGAAGGAAGGCTTCGGCACCCATTGGGACGACCACGACGTGGTGGTCGTACAGATGTATGGAGCCAAGCGCTGGCGGCTCTACGGTCCCACCCGTGAAGCCGCAACGTTCCGAGACGTCGAAAGCCCGGACGCTCCCGAAGGCGAGCCGGTCGCGGACATCGTGCTGACGGCGGGCGACGTGCTCTACCTGCCGCGCGGCTGGTGGCACGCGGTATCGGCTGACCAGGGTTCGGAGTCGCTGCACCTCACCTTCGGCTTGGTCACTAGCACCGGAGCCGATCTCCTGACCTGGGTGGTCGACCAGCTGAGGTCCCGTACTGTCCTGCGTCTGGACGTGCCCCGGTTCGCTTCGCCGCCGGAGCAGGCCACCTACGTGGAGAATTTGCGCGCCGAGGTGCTGAGCGAGCTGACCGACCCCAACCTGGTCAGTCGGTGGGCCGAGTCGGTGGACACCACTCACTACGGTCGGGCGATCACCTCGTTGCCGTACGTCGAGGGCGTGCCCGCCAGGGCTGGGGTGGCCGTGCGCCTGACCGCGCCACGGGCCAGGCTGACGGAGCGCGCGCCCGAGGACGTTGTCACCTTGGCGGCGGCGGGCACGGCGTGGGACTTCGCTGTCCAGGCCACTCCGCTGCTCCGGCGGCTGCTCACCGGGGAGCCGGCCACGCTAGGGGCGCTGGCCGAAATCGCCAGCCTGGAGGTCAAGGACGTGGCTGCCCTGGTGTCGGTACTCATCGAGGGCCAAGCGGCTGCGGTTGTCGGGACAGCGCTGTGACGGCGATGTTGGGGCTGGGGACGTACCGGGTACGCGTCGTTGCTCAAGCGGCGCGCACCGCCCTCGCGGCAGGTGCTGCTTGGGTCGATACCGCCCCGAACTATTCGGATGGCTTCGCCCAGCAGCACCTGGCGCAGGTGGTAGGCGACTTCCCAGCCGTCAGGCTGTCGACCAAGACCGGGTTCTACACGGCAGAGCACGGTCGAGCCGCGGTCGCCGCCGGCGTACTGACCGCCGACGAGGTGGCGCGCGGCCACAGTCTCGCGCAGACCTTCATCCGGTGGCAGACGGAGCGCACGCTGCGCCTGCTCGGCCGCGCCAATCTGGTGTTCGTCCACAATCCTGAGCGAGTCAGCCATGACCGCGCTCAGGTGCAGTCGGAGCTTCGGGAAGCCTTCGCGGTGCTGGAGGAAATGGCCCAGAGCGGCCAGATCGGCGGTTACGG
Organism: Kitasatospora sp. NPDC002543; assembly: GCF_053594915.1. NCBI lineage: Bacteria > Bacillati > Actinomycetota > Actinomycetes > Kitasatosporales > Streptomycetaceae > Kitasatospora > Kitasatospora sp. NPDC002543. The sequence continues at coordinate 58,961 of NZ_JBSFWR010000033.1, forward strand.
CGTCGCTACCTGGTCGGGCCTGGCGTCGGGCGCGTTCACCGTGCCCGATTTGCTCGGCCTCGCCGAGGATGCCGCCGGCTCAGCCTCGCACCACTTCACCGGCCTCCAGCAGCCGGTCAGCCTGGTCATGGCCGATCCCATCGACCAAGCGCTCGGTGGCGGTGGGCCGCTCGTCGAGGCGCAAGACGCCGGCGTCACCACCTTCGCTTCTGCACCGCTGCACGGAGGTGAGCTGCCAGGCCTGATGACGCCCGAACTGGCGGATTTCATTCGTCCCGGCCTGTCGGCTCCAGCGGCTGCACTCCTGGCAGTTGCGTCCTCACCGGGCCTGGACGTGGTCCTCGTGTCGGCCAGCACTCCGGAACACTGGGACGATGCGGCCAAGGCCGTAGCCGTCCCCCTGGCACCTGAACATCTGAGGAGCATCCTTGATGAACTCGCCGCCGGATGAGGCGACCCGGGCTCGCATGGAGGCCGCCCACCGCACCGCGGCCCTACTCCTGGGGCTGATCTGTACCGGCCCCGCGGTCTGGGGTTTCCAGGGCCGAACTCTGGGCCGACGAGCCGGCAACCGGTGGCTGCGGGTCAACTGCACGACCAAGGCCAACGCGCAGCGGAAGCCGGGCGAGGGCATCGTCGGCGCGTCCACCCTGATTCCGGACGATGTCCCCCGACCACAGCTGCACGACATGATCGACTGGCCGGAGGGCGAGCACGTCTACCAAGCAGAGGTCACCGACTACGTGACCTTCCCGGTCATCTCGCCGGATCGGGCTGACCTCGCTCACGACCCCGGCCTACCGGACGAATGGTGGAGCAGCCTGCGCCGGGCCCTGAGCCGGCTCGGCCAGGCGGAGGGCGTCCGCACCACCATCCGGCCCGAGTGGATCGAGCGAGCCTTCCCGCAGTTCCTCGGTGTTCCCGCACCGAAGAAGGTCGAGCGGGTCACCGGCCATGCTGATCTGCACTGGGGCAATCTGACGGCCCCGCTCACCCTGCTCGACTGGGAGCGCTGGGGGTTGGTGCCTGTCGGCTACGACCCGGGCCTGCTCCACGCCAACAGTCTGCTCGTCCCCACGGTGGCAACCCGTCTCCGGTCGGAGTTCGCATCGGTGCTGGACAGCCCCGCCGGCCGGATCGGCGAGCTGGTCGCACTGGCCGAGATGCTGCAAGCCGTTGCCCGAGGTTGGTATCGCGAGCTGGCCCCTCTGCTGGCCAACCGAGCGGCTGAGCTGACCGGTGTCCGGCCACCTATCAACGCGGACCCCGTACTCACCAGGTGACTGCGCTGGTGCCACCGCGAAGCACGCAAGTCGAGCCCCCATCCCGCCGCCGCCCCGCCGGTCCCCGGGCCGGCGTACCCGGTGAGCCAGCGGACCATGTGACCGGACGACCGATCGAGAGGGGCCCCAGGCATGGGCAAGCACGGAGACGGCAAGGGCGGCGAGTCTGGGGACAAGAAGCAGTCCCCGAAGGAGTCGGACGGCCAGTGGACCAAGCCCGTCACCAACCCGCCGAAGAAGAAGAAGTGAGCCCGAACCAATGGACCAGTACGCGCAGTTGCTCACGGACCTGACGGAGGCCGGCGCGCTGGGCGAGGAGTGGCGGGGCGCGTTCGAGCGCGCCCCGCGCTCTGCCTTCATCCCGGACACCGTATGGATCCCGGACGAGGATGCCTCGACCGGCTACCGGGGGATCACCAAAGCCGACGAACCGGGCGCCTGGTGGGCGCTGGTGAACGCCGACGGCGTGGTCGTCACACAGATCGATGACGGAGGTGAGGGCGGACCCGGCATCGCCACGTCGTCGGCCTCCATGCCATCCCTGGTCGCGTCCATGCTCGGCCACCTGGACGTGACGGCCGGAAACGCGGTGCTCGACATCGGTACGGGAACCGGCTGGACAAGCGCACTGCTGTGCAACCGACTTGGCGACGAGGCCGTGACGACGATCGAGGTCGACCCGGCGGTGGCCGCCGCAGCCGGGGAGCGACTGGCAGCGATCGGATTGAAGCCCAGTCGGATCGTCGGCGACGGCCTTCGCAGCTACCCGGCCGGTGGCCCCTACGACCGTATCCACTCCACTGCGGCCGTTCAGCAAGTGCCGATCGCGTGGATCGGGCAGACCCGCCCCGGCGGCGTCATCGTGACCCCCTGGGGCACTCCGTACGCCAACGCGGGGTTGCTCCGGCTGGAGGTCGGTGGCCCGGGCGAGCCGTCTTGCGGCCGCTTCGTCGGGAACGTCTCGTTCATGTGGATGCGGGCCCAACGTCCGCACTCCGTGGGCGAACCGGCCGGTCTGCCGGGCGACTGGGGCCCCTCGGCGATGGACCCGGAGTTGGCGCTGGAGGATGTGAACGCCGCCTTCGCCATCGGCCTGCGAGTGCCGGGCAGTCGGTACGAACACGTCTGGGACGAGGCAGACCCCGGCGCCACCTTCCGCATGCGGCTCTCGGACGGCGCGGGCTCCTGGGCGTCCGTCCGCTACGCCGGGTGGGACGCCGAGGATGCCGTTCACCAGTTCGGAGCCCGCCGGCTGTGGGACGAGGTCGTCAGGGCCCGCCTCTGGTGGCTGGAGGAGGGCAAGCCGGACCTTCGCCGGTTCGGCGTGACCATCGTCCCGGACGGCGCACAGTCCGTCTGGCTGGACAGCCCGGAGAACCCGGTGCCGCTTCGAGGTTGAGTTCTTCCCTCGCTTCGCCCCGTCGAGCCGGTCGGCTCGACGGGACGAAGGCGCGCCTATTCCACGCCCAACGAGCGGCGCAGGAAGTCCAGTTCGTGGTGCAGCAGGTTCTCGATCACGGCCTCGTCGGTGGGGCGGTGGCCGGTGGAGCGCAGGGGGAGGACCTCGTGCGGGCGGCCGGCGGCGAGGAGGGCGTGGGAGAGGCGCAGGGTGTGGGCCGGGTAGACGTTGTCGTCGGCGAGGCCCTGGACCAGCAGCAGGGGGCGGCGGAGCTCCGGGGCCAGGGCGATCAGCGAGCCGCTGTCGTAGTGCTCGGGGTGCTCGTCGGGGTGGCCGAGGAAGCGCTCCTGCCAGTGGGTGTCGTAGAACCGCCAGTCGGTGGGGGCGGCCCCGGCGGAGGCGGCGTGGAAGACGTCCGGGCGCCTCAATACGGCGAGGGCGGCGAGGTAGCCGCCGTAGGACCAGCCGCGGATGGCGACCCGGTCGAGGTCGAGCAGTCCGGGCCGCAGTCGGGCGGTCTCGTGCAGGCCCTCGATCTGGTCCTCCAGCGCGGGACCGGCCTTGTCACCCCAGATCGTCTTGTCCCAGCGCGGCCCGCGCCCCGGGGTGCCCCGGCCGTCCACCACGAGGACCGCGAAGCCCTGGTCGGCGAACCACTGGGAGACCTGGTCCCACCAGAGGCCGCCGGTGGTGGCCTTCTGCAGTGCCGGGCCGGCGTACGGGTCGAGCAGGACGGGCAGCGGGCCGTCGTCGGGGCGGTGGCCGGTGGGCAGGAAGAGGTTGGCGCGCAGCTCGTGCGGGCCGAGCCGGAGCGGTTCGGTCCGCGGGGTGACGACGGGCGGCTCGGCGTACGAGGTGAGCGGGCGGGGTGCCGAGCCCTCGCGCAGCACGGTGGAGCGGCCGCCGGGGTGGCCGGGGGAGCGGGTGGTGAGCACCAGGGTGCCGCCGCGCCGTACCCCGGTGTGCAGGCCGGGGCCGCTGCTCAGGCGCCGCGGGCCGCCGTCCGGCGCGTACGTCCACAGATGGGTCTCGGTGGGCTCGTCGGAGGCGGTGAACAGCACCTGCTCGCCCTCCGTCCCGAGCACCGCGCGCAGCTGGAGCCCGGGCGGGGTGACGGGCTCGCCGTCGACGGTCAGGTGCCGGGTGTCGCCGAGGTCGGCGGTGTCCACCAGGGCGCCGCCCGCAGTGCGGGCGGGCAGGCCGGGCAGCAGCTCGACCCAGTGGGCGTCCCGCCGCTCGGCGAGCGGTCGGGTGGTGCCGTCGGGCTCGACGGCCAACACAAGGACGGTGCGCTGGTCGCGGCTCTGCACGGCGGCGTACGGGCCGTGGGCGTCCCAGCCGGCGGCGGTCAGGTACTCGAAGGCGGCGTGGTCCCAGCGGACCTCGGTATCGCTGCCGTCGAGGCCGAGCAGCCGCAGCGTGACCTCGGCGTTGGCGGTGCCGGCGAGCGGGTAGCGGACGGCGCGCGGCGGGCGGTGCGGGTCGGCGGGGTCGGTGAGGAAGAGCCGCGCGAGCGGGCGGTCGTCGACCCGGGCGACCAGCAGCGCGGTGCCGTCGGGGGACCACCAGTGGCCGCGGTCGCGGTACATCTCCTCGGAGGCGACGTACTCGGCGAGCCCGTACGAGACGTCCTCGGCCTCGGGTTCGGCGAGCGCCCGGTCGTCCGTGCCGTCGACGCCGACCACCCGCAGGGCGCCGCCGCTGACGTAGGCGATCCGGCGGCCGGTCGGGTCGAGTCGGGGGTCTTCCACGCCGGCGACGGTCGGGACGGCGCGGACGGTGCCGGCGGCGGTGTCGGCGAGCCACAGCGCGCCGTCCGGAGCGAAGACGGCGAGCGAGCCGCTGGCGTCGGTGCTGTACGCGGCGATGCCCTCGGCGGCGCCCAGTGCGGCCGGGTCGGCGACCAGCCGCTCCGCGCCGGTGGCAGTGTCCAGGGCCCAGAGGCAGGCGAGCGGGTCGGTGCCGGACCGGCCGCGCAGGAAGAGCACGGTGGTGCCGTCCGCCGAGGGCTCGGGCCGGGTGGGGGCGCCCAGGGTGAAGCGCCGGGTGCGGGCCAGCTGACGCGGTAAGGAGGGGGTCGTCATGCCGGGCACCATAGGCACGGCGGGTGCCCGGCTGTCGAGCGAGAAGAGGCAGGAGAAGGCGGGAGAAGGCGGGAGAAGGCGGGAAAAGCAACGCGGGGCCGCCGCGGATCCTGGAATCCGCGGCGGCCCCGGAGCGGGCGGGGACGGGCGTCAGTGCACGTCGCCCATGAGGGCTTGGACCTTCTTGCGGTAGGTGAAGATGGCGAACCCGGCGAGGGCCGCGAGCGACGCCTGCATCGCGATGATCCCGGTGCCGTTGAGGCTGACGCCGGCCAGCGAGAGCAGGCTGGTGGTGCAGTCACCGGCGGTGACGGCGAGGAACCAGACGCCCATCATCTGGGAGGCGTACTTGCGCGGCGCCATCTTGGTGGTGACGGAGAGGCCGACCGGGGAGAGGCACAGCTCGCCGATGGTCTGGATCAGGTAGATCGAGACGAGCCACAGCGGGGAGACCAGGGTGCCGTTGTCCGCCATGGTCATCGGGATGATGAAGAAGAAGAACGAGACGCCGACCAGGAGCAGGCCGATCGAGAACTTCACGATGGTGTTCGGCTCCTTGTCCCGGCGGGACAGCCAGAGCCACAGCCAGGCGAAGACCGGCGCGAACGCCATCACGAACAGCGGGTTCAGCGACTGGTACCAGGTGGCCGAGAAGCCGAGGCCGAACAGGTTGTCGGCGGTCTTCTTGTCCGCGAACAGGGAGAGCGTCGACCCGCCCTGGTCGTAGATCATCCAGAAGATCGCGGCCGCGGCGAAGAACCAGATGTACGCGGACATCTTGGACTGCTCGTCCGAGGTCAGGTCCTTGTCGCGCTTGATCCGGGCCAGCACGGTGATCGGGATCAGCAGACCGGCGATGGTCAGCGGGACGAGGGCCCAGTTCAGCGTGTAGAGGCCGAGGCCGGCCACGGTGCCGTAGAAGGCGGCGAGGCCGAGCAGGGTCAGGCCGACCTTCGCCAGCAGGCGCTTGCGCTCCGCGGGCAGCAGCGGGTTGGGGACCTCGCTGCTCACCGGGTTCAGGTGGCGGCTGCCGAGCAGGAACTGGGTCAGACCGATGGCCATGCCGACCGCGGCCAGGCCGAAGCCCAGGTGCCAGTTGAACTCCTTGCCGATCGTCCCGATGGCGATCGGGGCGACGAAGGCGCCGAGGTTGATGCTCATGTAGAAGACGGTGAACCCGCCGTCGCGGCGCGGGTCCTCGGGACCGTTGTAGAGCTGGCCGACCATCGTGGAGATGTTGGCCTTCAGCAGCCCGGAGCCGAGTGCGACCAGGAGCAGGCCGACGAAGAACGCCGCCTGGCCCGGGACGGCCAGCGCGATGTGGCCGGACATGATCACGAACCCGGCGATGGCGACGGTCTTGCGGGCGCCCCAGACCCGGTCGCCGAACCAGCCGCCCGGGTAGGCCATGAGGTAGACCATCGAGACGTAGACGGAGTAGATCGCCGTCGCCGTCGTCGCCTGCATGGCGAGGCCACCGCCCTGGCTGCCGACGGCGGCGTCGGCGCCACCGGAGACCAGGTAGTAGATGAGCAGGGCGCGCATGCCGTAGTAGGAGAAGCGCTCCCACATCTCGGTCATGAACAGGGTGGCGAGCCCTCGGGGGTGCCCGAGGAAGGTCTTGCCGCTGGGGGAGGCCGACGCCAGGTCGGTGTCCAGGGTCTTAGACGCCATGAGTAGTGGTTCCTTGCCTGACAGCGTCCGCCAAGGGGGGTGCGACGGACGTGGACGAAACCACTCTACGTGGCGACATTTGGCTTTATCAGATGACAAAAGCCTTGAATCAGGTATGGGAATGCCGTAGTTGGCAACAGATCTGCCCGATCTATCGATGGTAGACGGGCGTGTCTTCCTTCGGTTTCAAGATCCAAAAGGAGATTCTTCGCCGAACGGCCGGTCCGTTACGCCGGGTTGGGAGTGATCAAGGCCTTGTATAACGATCACGCTCTGTGAACTACCTCACAGGGCGTACGGGGATACCCCGGCGGACTACCATCACCACATGACCTGTGTGCTGCTTGCCGAGGACGATCCGGCGATCTCCGAACCGCTCGCCCGGGCCCTGCGACGCGAGGGCTATGAGGTGCTCGTCCGCGAGGACGGTCCGACCGCGCTGGCCGCCGGCCTCACCGAGGAGGTCGACCTCGTCGTCCTGGACCTCGGCCTGCCCGAGATGGACGGCCTGGAGGTCTGCCGCCGCCTCCGGGCCGACGGCAAGAGCTGCCCCGTCCTCGTGCTCACCGCCCGCGCGGACGAGGTGGACACCGTGGTCGGCCTGGACGCCGGAGCCGACGACTACGTCACCAAGCCCTTCCGCCTGGCCGAACTGCTCGCCCGCGTCCGGGCCCTGCTCCGGCGCGGCAACGTCGACCAGCTCACCACCGGCGCGCACGGTGTGAAGATCGACATCGAGTCCCACCGCGCCTGGCTCGGCGACGAGGAGCTGACCCTCTCCGCCAAGGAGTTCGAGCTGCTGCGGGTCCTGGTCCGGGACGCCGGCCGGGTGGTCACCCGCGAGGAGATCATGCGGCAGGTCTGGGACACCACCTGGTGGACCTCCACCAAGACCCTGGACATGCACATCTCGTGGCTGCGCAAGAAGCTCGGCGACGACGCGGCGAACCCGCGCTACATCGCCACCGTGCGCGGCGTGGGGTTCCGGTTCGAGAAGAATTGACCCCCTGACGGAGGCCGGGCCCTCGGCCCGCACCAGCGGAACACCCCGAGGAGCGGCAGCGTGAAACGCAGGATGATCAACTCGCTGCTGGGCGTCGTCCTGGTGGTCGTCGTGGTGTTCTGCGTGCCGCTCGCCCTGGTCGAGAAGCGGACCATCGTCAACTCGGCCCAGGACCGGGTGGACGCGGCCGCCGTCCGGGTGCTCGCCCTGGTCGAGAGCCGGCTCGCCGCGGGGGAGCCGGTCACCGGGCGGGCCTTCGAGAGCCAGGTCACCGAGGGCAGCTACGTCGAGGTGCAGGTGCCCGGCCAGCCGGTGGTCTCCGCGGGCGAGCGCCCGGCCGGGAACCACCTGCTGAAGGCCGTCGAACGCGGCAACAGCGGCGAGACCGTCACCGTCGAGCAGTCCCGCGAGGACGTCGACCACGAGATCGCCAACAACCTGCTGCTGCTCGGCGTGGTCGCCCTGCTCGCCGTCCAGGCCGCGGTGGCGCTCGCCGTCTGGCAGGCCAAACGGCTGGCCCGGCCGCTCACCGACCTCGCCGAGACGGCCGAGCGGCTCGGCTCCGGTGACCCGCGCCCGCGCGACCGCCGCTACGGGGTGCCCGAGCTCGACCGGGTCGCCGAGGTGCTGGACACCAGCGCCGAGCGGATCGCCCGGATGCTCACCGCCGAGCGCCGGCTCGCCGCCGACGCCTCGCACCAGCTGCGCACCCCGCTCACCGCGCTCTCCATGCGGCTGGAGGAGATCACCGCGCTCGCCGAGGAGCCGGAGACGGTCAAGGAGGAGGCGACCATCGCCCTCCAGCAGGTCGAACGGCTCACCGACGTGGTCCAGCGGCTGCTCACCACCCAGCGAGACCCGCGCAGCCCCACCGCCGTCGCCTTCGACCTGGACGAGGTGATCAAGCAGCAGGTGGAGGAGTGGGGCCCGACGCTGCGGGAGCAGGGCCGGGTGCTCTCCCTGGAGGGGCTGCACGGGGTCACCGCGGTCGGCACCCCGGGGACGGTGGCCCAGGTGCTCGCCACCCTGATCGAGAACTCGCTGATGCACGGCGCCGGGACGATCACCCTGCGGATCCGGCCGTCCGGCACCTCGGTGGTGGTCGAGGTCCAGGACCAGGGCGCCGGCGTGCCGCCGGACCTCGGCAACCGGGTGTTCGAGCGCGCCGTCAGCGGGCGCAACTCCACTGGCATCGGACTGGCCGTCGCCCGCGACCTCGCGGAGGCGGACGGCGGGCGGCTCGAACTGCTCTCGCTGAAGCCGGCGGTGTTCGCGCTCTTCCTCGGACGCAGCCACGGGGGCTGACCGCGGGGGCCGGCCACGGGGGCCGACTGCGGGGGCCGGCCACGACGGTCGGCCGGGGACCCGGCTACCCTGCCCCGTCGAGCCGCTGGTCGCGTATCACGTCGAGGTCGGTGAAGGTGGGCGGCGCCTCGCACAGGGCCACCATCTCGCGGAAGATCCGGTCCGTCTCGGGGAGCCGGGAGTTGCGCATGGCGTCCTCGTAGGAGGGGAACTCCACGATCTCCACCACGTGCCTGCCGTCGGAGCGGTCGGTGCCGACCAGCGCGTGGGAGGCGGTCCGCTTCCCGCGGGTCCGCGCGACCCAGTCGTCCATGAGCCGGTTGAGTTCGTCGAGCCTGTCGGTCCTGCAGTCGATGATCTGGACGAACGCCATGGCGAGCCTCCTGGACCCCCTCGGCCTCGATCGTCCGCGGGCCGTGCTCGCCCTCGGTCACCACTGTCCTCCCGCCGGGGCGGGCCCGGCAAGGGGAGGGGCGGGGTCGGCTGCTCGGCCTGGGCGGCTGCTCGGGCGGGTCGGCTACTCGGCCTGGGCGAAGCGGATGCGCTCGGTGGCCAGCATCAGCTCGGCCTGCGCGGCCAGCTCCTGCCCGCCGGTGGTGGCGGTGGTGCCGGCCGCCTGCTGGGCCGGCAGCTCGACGGGCTCCGGGCCGGCCTTGAACACCCAGGTGCGGTACGAGATGAAGCGGAACACGGTGGCCACCGCGAGGCCGATCACCTTGGCGCCGATCTGCTCGTAGTGCGAGCGCAGGTCGAGCACGTACACCGAGAAGCCGAGCACGCCGGTCTCGATCAGCATGCCGATGCCGCTGTAGACCAGGAAGAGCGTGATCTCGCGCTTGCGGGAGGCGGCGTCGCGGTCCCGGTAGAGCCAGTAGCGGTAGCCCAGGTAGTTGGTCGCGATCGCGATCACCGTCGCGACGATGTTCGACCGCACCGAGGCCAGGCCCATGCCGTTGATGCAGACCCAGAAGACGGCGAAGTTGACCACCACGCCGCTCAGGCCGACGATGCCGAACTTCACGACTTCGCCCGAGATCCCGCGCAGCTTCTGCGCGAGAGGGGGTTTCGAAGCTTCGGTCGTCGCCATACCGGACTGCCTCCATGTGCCTGCGGGACGAAAGGGTCGGCCACGACGGCGCGGCCACCCCTTGAGCCCTGCGTGCACGCACATGATCGGACCGCGCGGACCAGGACCTAGCCGACCAGGCTACCCGCTTCCACCGAACGGCTCAGCCTCCAGGACGACAGGTTGACATCTACGCGCGTCCGCCCCGAAGGCCCCACGGGCGCCTCCACCGCCCCCCACCGGCCCGGATATCCTGGGCCGCGTGACTTCCCCGGGCAATGTGAATTTTCCAGTGGTGGGCATGATCGGTGGCGGGCAGCTGGCCCGCATGGCACACCAGGCGGGCATCCCGCTCGGGGTCAGGTTCAAACTCCTCGCCGACACGCCCCAGGACTCCGCCGCGCAGGTGGTCTCCGACGTCGTCCTCGGTGACTACTGCGACCTCGACACCCTGCGCGCCTTCGCCGCCGGCTGCGACGTGATCACCTTCGACCACGAGCACGTCCCCACCGAGCACCTGCGGGCCCTGGAGGCCGACGGCATCGCCGTCCGCCCCGGCCCGGACGCGCTGGTCAACGCCCAGGACAAGGGCGTGATGCGGGCCAAGCTGGACTCCATCGACGTGCCCTGCCCCCGGCACCGGATCGTCGCCGACCCGGCCGACGTCACCGCCTTCGCGAACGAGGGGTCGGGCTACCCCGTCGTCCTGAAGACCGTCCGCGGCGGCTACGACGGCAAGGGCGTCTGGGTCGTCGACGACGAGGAGCAGGCGCACGCCCCGTTCCTGGCCGGCGTCGCGGTGCTGGCCGAGGAGAAGGTCGACTTCGTCCGTGAGCTGGCCGCCAACGTGGTGCGCTCGCCCAGCGGCCAGGCCGTCGCCTACCCGGTGGTGGAGAGCGTCCAGGAGAACGGCGTCTGCGCCGAGGTCACCGCCCCCGCGCCGGACCTCGACCCGGCCCTGTCCGACGAGGCCCAGCAGCTCGCGCTGCGGATCGCCGGCGAGCTCGGCATCGTCGGCCACCTCGCCGTCGAGCTGTTCCAGACCCGGGACGGCCGCATCCTGGTCAACGAGCTGGCCATGCGCCCGCACAACTCCGGGCACTGGACCCAGGACGGCGCGGTCACCTCGCAGTTCGAGAACCACCTGCGGGCCGTCCTCGACCTCCCGCTCGGCGACCCCCGCCCGCGCGCCAGGTGGACCGTCATGGTCAACGTCCTCGGCGGCGACTACCCGGACATGTACCACCCCTTCCTGCACTGCATGGCCCGCGACCCCGGGCTGCGGATCCACATGTACGGGAAGGACGTGAAGCCCGGCCGCAAGGTCGGCCACGTCAACGTCTTCGGGGACGACCTCGAAGACGTCCGCGAGCGCGCCCGCCACGCGGCCGCCTACCTGCGAGGAACGATCACCGAATGACCTCTGCTGCCCCCGTCGTCGGCATCGTGATGGGCTCGGACTCCGACTGGCCGGTCATGGAGGCCGCCGCCCAGGCGCTCGACGAGTTCGAGATCCCCTACGAGGTGGACGTCGTCTCCGCCCACCGGATGCCCCGCGAGATGGTCGCGTACGGCGAGCGGGCCCACGGGCGCGGCCTGAAGGCGATCATCGCGGGCGCCGGCGGCGCGGCCCACCTGCCGGGCATGCTCGCCTCCGTCACCCCGCTGCCGGTCATCGGCGTGCCGGTGCCGCTGCGCTACCTGGACGGCATGGACAGCCTGCTGTCGATCGTCCAGATGCCCGCCGGCGTCCCGGTGGCGACCGTCTCGGTGGCCGGCGCGCGCAACGCCGGCCTGCTCGCGGTGCGGATGCTCGCCGCCTTCGACCCGGAACTCACCGAGAAGATGACCGACTTCCAGGCAGAGCTGAACAACCAGGCCACCGAGAAGGGCGCGAAGCTCCGCGCCAAGGTGGCCGGCTCCGGCTCCTTCGGCTTCGGCAAGTAGGTCCCGCCGACGGGTGGGGTAGAACAGCCCGTATGACTACTCGGACGGACTCCCCCACCCCGCTGGACCGCGCCCGCGCCCTGCTGCGCACCGCCCCCGTGGTGGACGGTCACAACGACCTCCCCTGGGCGATGCGCGAGCAGGCCGGGTACGACCTCGGCGCGCTCGACCTCGCCGCCGACCAGAGCGACCGCCTGCACACCGACCTCGCCCGCCTCGCGGAGGGCGGGGTCGGCGCGCAGTTCTGGTCCGTCTACGTCCCCTCCTCGCTGGCCGGCGACCACGCGGTGAGCGCCACCCTGGAGCAGATCGACTTCGTCCACGCCCTGGTCGAGCGCTACCCGGACCGGCTGCGCCTGGCCCGCACCGCCGCCGACATGGAGGCGGCCCGCGCCGAGGGCCGGATCGCCTCCCTGATGGGCGCCGAGGGCGGGCACTCCATCGACTGCTCGCTGGCCACCCTGCGCGCCCTGTACGAGCTGGGCGTGCGGTACCTCACGCTCACCCACAACGACAACGTGCCGTGGGCGGACTCCGCGACCGACAAGCCGGTGGCCGGCGGGCTGACCCGGTTCGGCGAGGAGGTCGTCCGGGAGATGAACCGGCTCGGCATGCTGGTCGACCTCTCGCACGTCTCCGCCGACACCATGCGCGACGCCCTGCGGGTCACCGAGGCGCCGGTCGTCTTCTCGCACTCCTCCTCGCGCGCGGTCTGCGACCACCCGCGCAACATCCCGGACGACGTGCTCGCCCAGCTGCCCGCCAACGGCGGGGTGGCGATGGCGACCTTCGTGCCGAAGTTCATCCTGCCCGCCGCCATCGAGTGGACCCGGGAGGCGGACGAGAACATGCGCGCCCACGGCTTCCACCCGCTGGACACCACCCCGCCCGCCATGGAGCGCCAGCACGCCTTCGAGGCCGCCCACCCGCGCCCGATCGCCACTCCGGCCACCGTCGCCGACCACCTCGACCACATGCGCGAGGTCGCCGGCATCGACCACATCGGCATCGGCGGCGATTTCGACGGCACCGCCTTCCTGCCGGACGGCCTGGACTCGGTGGCCGGCTACCCCAACCTGGTCGCCGAACTCCTCGGCCGCCACTGGTCGGAGGCCGACCTGGCCAAGCTCACCTGGCACAACGCCGTCCGCGTCCTGCGCGACGCCGAGTCCGCCGCCGCCGACCTGCGCACCCGCCGCGGCCCGTCCATCGCCACCATCGCCCGGCTGGACGGCTGAGCTCAGCCCAGCCTCGGGATCTCGATGGCCGGGCACCGGTCCATCACCATGGCCAGGCCGGCCTCCCTGGTCCGGTCGTAGGCGGCCTCGTCCACCACACCCAGCTGGAACCAGACCGCCTTCGCCCCGGCCGCCACCGCCTGGTCGGCCACCTCCCCGGCCTGCGCGCTGTTCACGAACACGTCCACCACGTCGACCGGGAACGGGATCTCGGCGAGCGAGGCGTAGCCCCGCTCGCCGAGGACCGTCTCGGCCTTCGGGTGCACGGGCACGATCCGCTTGCCGTACCGCTGGAGCACCCGGGCCACCCCGTACGCGGCCCGGGCGGTGTTGGTGGACAGGCCCACCACCGCCCAGGTGTCGCCGGTGCCGGTGAGGATCCCGCGGACCGTCGCTTCGTCGCCGTAGCTCGTCATGCCGGTGGCAACGGTGCGGCTCGCGGGGGGATTCCCTGCTCGGAGCGGGGCGGGCGCTTCCGGCGCGCGGGCGGTCGCCTCAGCTCGGGCGGCCGAGGGCGCGGTAGGTCCAGCCGGCGGCGCGCCAGGCTTCGGCGTCCAGGACGTTGCGGCCGTCGAGGAGGCGGCGCTCGGCGACCACGGCGCCGAGTTCGGCCGGGTCCAGCTCGCGGAACTCGGACCACTCGGTGAGGTGGAGGACGACGTGGGCGCCCTCGGCGGCCTCCAGCGCGGAGTGGGCGTAGGTGAGCGACGGGAACATCTTGCGGGCGTTGTCCACGGCCTTGGGGTCGTAGACGGTGACCTGGGCGCCCTGGAGCTGGATCTGGGCGGCCACGTTGAGGGCGGGGGAGTCCCGGATGTCGTCCGAGTCGGGCTTGAAGGAGGCACCGAGGACGGCGACCCGGCGGCCCAGGAAGCCGCCGCCGCACTGCTCGCGGGCCAGCTCGACCATCCGGGAACGGCGCCGCATGTTGATCGAGTCGACCTCGCGCAGGAAGGTCAGCGCCTGGTCGGCGCCGAGCTCGCCGGCCCGGGCCATGAACGCGCGGATGTCCTTGGGCAGGCAGCCGCCGCCGAAGCCGAGGCCGGAGTTGAGGAACTTGCCGCCGATCCGCTCGTCGTAGGCGAGTGCCTTGCTGAGCTGGGTGACGTCCGCGCCGGCCGCCTCGCAGACCTCGGCCATCGCGTTGATGAAGGAGATCTTGGTGGCCAGGAAGGAGTTGGCGGCCGCCTTGACCAGCTCGGCGGTCGCGTAGTCGGTGACCATGAACGGCACCCCGGCCGCGATCGGCTCCGCGTACACCTCGCGCAGCACCCGCTCGGCCCGCTCGCTCTGGGCGCCGACCACGATCCGGTCCGGCCGCAGGGTGTCCCGCACGGCGAAGCCCTCGCGCAGGAACTCCGGGTTCCAGGCCAGTTCGGCGCCCTCGCCGACCGGCGCCAGCGCGGCCAGCCGCTCGGCCAGCCGGGCCGCCGAGCCGACCGGGACGGTCGACTTGCCGACCACCAGGGCGGGGCGGGTCAGGTACGGCGCGAGCTGGTCGATCGCGGTGTCGACGTACGACATGTCGGCCGCGAACTCGCCCTTGCGCTGCGGGGTGTTGACGCAGACGAAGTGCACGTCGCCGAACTCGGCGGCCTCCTGGGCGGAGGTGGTGAAGCGCAGCCGCCCGGTCGAACCCTCGTGCCCCGCCACGTGCTTGAGCAGCAGTTCGGACAGCCCGGGCTCGTACATCGGGACGCGGCCGGCGGTCAGCATGGCGATCTTGTCGGGGTCGACGTCCAGACCCAGCACCTCGAAGCCGAACTCGGCCATCGAGGCGGCGTGCGTGGCGCCGAGGTAGCCGGTGCCGATCACGGAGATGCGGAGGGTCACGGGTTCTCCTTGGATGCGGACGCGACCAGTACGGATGCCCTGATGCTATCCGCCCGCCGGGGGCGCACCGGGATCGCCTGCACGCCCGAGGGGGCCGCTGGACGCTAGGCAGCCGCAGGTCGGCGCCCTAGGATCTCTACTGAACGGTAGTTAACCGCGGATTCGACTCGCACCCGGGCGTCGATCGGACCTCGCCCGGGCGTCGGTCACTGAACGACGAGGCAGGCATCATGGCGGGCAGCGCAGGGGCGGCTGACTTCGATCTCTTCCGGATCTCCGAGGAGCACGGGATGCTCCGTGAGGCGGTGCGTTCGCTGGCCGAGG
The DNA here is from genome assembly GCF_053594915.1 of Kitasatospora sp. NPDC002543. Lineage (NCBI taxonomy): Bacteria > Bacillati > Actinomycetota > Actinomycetes > Kitasatosporales > Streptomycetaceae > Kitasatospora > Kitasatospora sp. NPDC002543. The sequence goes on from NZ_JBSFWR010000033.1 coordinate 74,117, forward strand.
CGAAGATCGCTCCGTTCGCGGCGGAGGTGGACGAGCAGGGGCGGTTCCCGCTGGAGGCGCTGGAGGCGTTGCGGGCGAACGATCTGCACGCGGTGCACGTGCCGGAGGAGTACGGGGGTGCGGGTGCGGACGCGCTGGCGACGGTGATCGTGATCGAGGAGGTGGCGCGGGTGTGTGCGTCGTCCTCGTTGATCCCGGCGGTGAACAAGCTGGGTTCGTTGCCGGTGCAGTTGTCGGGTTCGGAGGAGTTGAAGGCGAAGTACCTGGGGGCGTTGGCGCGGGGTGAGGG
>NZ_JBSFWR010000034.1:0-73431 GCF_053594915.1 Kitasatospora sp. NPDC002543
GCGGGCACCACGGTCTTCACGCCGGCGTGCGCGAACAGGCTGTACGGGTGGTCGGAGTGCTGTCCGGCCCAGCCGTCCCGGGAGCCCGAGCCGGGGCGCGGCGGCTCCGTCCGGCGGCTGCCGGTCGTCTCGAAGGCGGCGGCGAGGGCCAGCAGGGCGTTGTCGTCGTAGGCACGGCCCGCGAAGGTCAGGCCGACCGGCATGCCGATGTCCGCCATGGTGCCCATGGGGACGGTGACCGTCGGGATGCCGAGGTGGCGGGGGACCAGGTTGCCGTTGGCGACCCAGACGCCGTTGCGCCAGCCGAGGTCGGCGGACGCCTCGGAGACGTCCATGTCGGCGGGCGCCACGTCGGCGACGGCGGGGAACACCACCGCGTCCAGGCCCAGGCCGTCCATCCACAGCTCCAGGTCGACCCGGCGGGTCTCCTCCAGCCCGCGCAGCCCCTGCTCCAGGTGCGGCATGTCGGTGAAGGACGCGTACGGGCGCTCCCGCACGAAGCGCGGGTAGTCGCCGATCGAGTCCTCGAAGTTGTCGTAGCGGTCCGGGAGTTCACCCTCGTGCTTGGGGAAGATGCGGTCGCCGTCGACCTCGGCCAGGGTGGCCAGCGCCGGGTCGCCGTTGGCGCGCAGGAAGTCGTCCCAGGCCCAGGCGGAGAGGTCCTCGATCTCCACGGTGAGGTAGTCGCGGCCGACCAGGCCGCGGGTGAACAGCGAGGGCGCGCCGGGGCGGTCGGACTCGTAGTTGGTCACGACCGGGAAGTCGACCTCGACGACCTCGGCGCCGGCCGCCTCCAGGTCGCGGCGGGCGGCGTCCCACAGGTCGATCACCGAGGGGCGGGTGTGGATCGGCCGGCCGGTCTGGCCGCCGATGCCGCCCTCGGGGTTGGTGCCGGCGTCGGGGTCGGCGTTGATGTACATCCGGGGGACGCCGACGCGCTTGCCGGCCAGCGCGGCGCGCGCCGCCGCCGGGTCGGCGGGTGCGAGCGCCGGGTACGAGGCGGGCCGCACCTGCGAGGCGGCGGGCAGCTCCACCCAGGGCTGGGCGCGCCAGAGGTCGCCGCGGGTCTCCGGGTCGTCGCCGACCACGACGTCGAGCAGTTCGAGCAGGTCGGCCATGGTGCGGGTGTGCGGGACGACGACGTCCATGGTCGGGACGAGCGGCCAGTTGCCGCGCACCGAGATGACGCCGCGGCTGGGCGTGTAGGCGCACAGCGCGTTGTTGGAGGCGGGCGCCCGGCCCGAGGACCAGGTCTCCTCGCCGAGGCCGAAGGCGCCGAACGAGGCGGCCGTCGCGGTGCCGGAGCCGTTGGAGGAGCCGGAGCCGTAGGCGCTGGTGAGCCAGTCGGCGCTGTACGGGCTCTCGGCGCGGCCGTACACGCCGCGCTGCATGCCGCCGTTGGCCATCGGCGGCATGTTGGTGAGGCCGATGAGGACGGCCCCGCCGGCGCGCAGCCGCTCGATGGCGAAGGCGTCGCGCTGGGCGACGAGGTGCTCGAAGGCCGGCGAGCCGGCCGCGGCGGTCAGGCCCTTGGCGAGGTAGCTGTCCTTGGCGGTGTACGGGATGCCGTCCAGCGGGCCGAGGGTCTCGCCGCGCGCGCGGCGGGCGTCGGAGGCCTCGGCCTCGGCGCGGGCGTCCGGGTTCATCACGACCATCGCGTTGAGCGCGGTGGCGGTGCCCGGCCGGTCGTACGCCTCGATCCGCGCGAGGTAGGCGTCGAGCAGGCCGACCGCGGTGGCCTCGCCCTTCTCCAGCGCCGCGCGCAGCTCGGCGATACCGGTCTCCACAACATCGAATCCGCGCGTCATGCGGGTCTCTCCTGGATGGGTCGGGTCGGGGTGTGCGAACCGCCGGTCGGACGGTTCGCGGTCGGCGTGCGTCCGGCGTACGGCCGGACGCAGCGGTCCGCAGCTGCTGCTGGAACGTTCCAGCATCATCGCACCTTACGTACTGCTGGAACGTTCCAGCAAGGCGGTGGGAGCCGGAATGAAGATCGGAGCGGTGCTGGGTCTAGACTTCCGGGCTGTGACCAGCCGCTCCGTGACCCTGATCGACGTGGCCCGGGCGGCCGGGGTGTCCAAGAGCACCGCCTCCAACGCGCTGGGCGGCTCCGGCCGCGTCGCCGAGGCCACCCGGGAACGGATCCGGGAGGTGGCCCGGGAGCTCGGCTACCGGCCGAACAGCGCGGCGCGCAGCCTGCGCCGATCCAGCACGGGCGCGATCGGACTGCACCTGCCGCGTACGGCGACCCGCCTGGACTACTACATGAACCTGGCGTTCGGCGCCGTCGAACGGGCCCGGGAGGACGGCCTGGACCTCGTCCTCCTCGCCCCCGGCACGGCAGCCGGCGGCGGGCTCGCCTCCCGGGTCGACGGCCTGCTGGTGATCGACCCCGAGCTGGACGACCGGGCCGTGCCGGAGCTGCTGAACGCCGGCGTGCCGGTCGTCACCGGAGAGCGCCACCTCGGCGGGGGAGCCGCGCCGAGCGGCGCGGTGGTGTGCGACAACGCGGCCTCGCTGCTCGCCCTGCTGGACCACCTCGCCGAGCGCGGCGCCCGCCGCCCGGCGCTGCTGGTGCCCGGCCCGGCCTCGGACTGGGCGGCGGCGCTGCGGGACGCCGCGCGGACCTGGAGCCGCCGGGAGGGCGCCGAGGTGGTCGTGCGGCCGGTGCCGTTCGCGGCGACCCCGGCCGAGGTCGAGGCGATCACCACGGACCTGCTCGCCGGCGTCCCCGGCCTGGACGCGGTGATCAGCGCCCCCGACGGGGCGGTGGTCGGGGTGCTCGCGGCCGCGGCGCGGGCCGGCCTGCGCCCGGGGACCGACCTGCTGGTGGCGGCGTGCGTCGACGGCGCCGCCGCGCGCGGATCCAGCCCGCAGGTGACGGCGGTCGACCTGCGGCCCGCGGACTACGGCCGGGCCTGCGCGGCCCTGCTCGGCGACCTGCTGGCCGGGACGGTCGAGCCCGGCACCGTCCGTCGCCACGACTGGGCGCTCAACGTCCGGGCGTCCACGGCCGGGCGGGCCTGACACCGGGTCGCGCGTTCCTGGGAGACCGGGCCTGATACCGGGTCGGGTGTCCCTGGGCGGCTGGGCCCGGTACCGGGTCGCGCGGCCCTCGGTGGCCGGGCCCGATACCGGGTCGCGCGTTCCTGCGGGCGGCGGGTCCGCCCCGCCGTCAACGGCCTGAGCCCGTTCAGCCCCTCGGGCCCCTCCCACACCTGCCCCGAACACCCCGGCGCCGACGACGACCGCCCGGCGGAAGCGGGTTCAGACGGCGGCGGCGAGGCGGGCGGCGGCCGTGGCGGCGTCGGTGCGCGGGAGGAGCGGGGCGAGGTCGGCGAGGAGGTGGCGCAGGCGGGTGCGGACCGGGCCGGGGGAGGTGGCGACGGAACCGCCGAGGACGAGGGGTTCGCCCGGGCGGGCCGTGGCGCGGGCGAGGGCGGCGAGGTGGTCGGCGGCGGCTTCGGTGATCGCGAGGGCGGCCGGGTCGCCCGTCGCCGCGAGGCGGCAGACCGGTTCGGCGAGCGCGGCCAGTCGGCGCGGCGGCCCGGCGTAGGCCCAGCGCACCAGCTCGTCGGGGGTGGCGGCGCGGCAGTGGGCGCGGACGGTGAGGCCGAGCGGGCCGTCGGGCGCCGCGTGGGCGCGGCGGACGGCCTCCCGGCCGATCCACAGTCCGCTGCCCTCGTCGCCGAGCAGCCAGCCGAGCCCGCCGTCGGTCGTCACGGCCCGCAGGCCGGCGATCCGTACGCAGACCGCGCCGGTGCCGGCGATCAGGACGGTGCCGTCCCGTGCGTCCGTTCCGCAGGCGAGTGCGGGGACGGCGTCCGGGACGAGCAGCACCGGCCCGTCGAGGCCCAGCGCCTGCCGCAGCCGGGTGGCGAAGGCGTCGGGGTCGGCCAGCGCCCGGTAGCCGGCCAGGCCGATCAGGGCGGCGGAGACCAGTCCGGGCGGCCGTCCGTCCAGGGCGGCCGAGACGGTGGCGGCCAGCCCGTCGAGGGCCTCGTCGGGGCCCGTTCCGGCGGGGTTGGCGCCGGGGCCCTCGGCACGGCCGACGGGCGCGCCCGCGGCGTCGAGCAGGACGGCCCGGGTGCGGCTGCCGCCGGCGTCGATGCCCAGGTGGAGCGTCACCGGGGCTCACCGGCCAGGGCGCGGACGGCGGCGAACGGGTGCCCGCCGTGGTCGGCGAGCGCGGCGCGGGCGCGTTCCGGCGCCGCGCCGGTGCTGAGCGAGACCAGGGCGGTGGCGGTCTCGCCGGCACACCTGTCCAGACAGTCGGCGGCCTGCTCCGGCGTCACCCGGCAGGCCGTCACCAGGGTGCGCACCGCGCGGGCGCGTAGCTTCCCGTTGCGGGCGGAGGCGGCGACCATCAGGTTGGACCAGGTGCGGCCGGTGCGGACCATCAGCGCGGTGGAGAAGGCGTTGAGCGCGAGCTTCTGGGCCGTACCGGCCTTCATCCGGGTGGAGCCGGTGACCACCTCCGGCCCCGTGGCGAGCACCACGTGCAGGTCCGCGTGGGCGGCGGCCGGCGCGGCCGGGTCGCCGGACAGCAGCGCGGTGGCGGCTCCGGCGGCCCGGGCCCGGGCGAGCGCGCCGAGGACGTACGGGGTGCGGCCGCCGGCGGTGACGCCGATGACCAGGTCGCCCGCGACCGGCGGGTCGTCCTCGGCGTCGTCCGGGGCGGTGTCCTCGGCGTGCTCGGCGGCGCGGCCGGCGGCCTGCGGGCCGCCCGCGAGGTGGGCGACGACGGTCTCCGGGCCGACGCCGTACGTCGGGCCGAGCTCCAGCGCGTCACCGAGGGCGATCCGGCCGCCCGCGCCCGCGCCGTAGTAGTGCACCCGGCGGCCGCGCGCGAGGGCCTCGACGCCGGCCTCGACCAGCCGTGCCAGCTGGGGCAGCGCGGCCCGCACCGCTCCGGCCACGGTCGCGTCCTGGTCGTTGATCAGCCGGAGCAGCGCCGGGGTGTCGAGGGTGTCGAGCTCCGTGCTGAGCGGGTGGCGCGCCTCGGTGGGGGGCAGCTGTCCGGCGCCGGGGGCCGGGTCAGTCGGCGTACGCATCGAGGCTCCAGGGCGCGTGGGTGGAGGCGGTGCCCCGGGCGGGCGGGGCGGGGCGCGGGTGGCGGCCGCTGCTGCCGTGCGGGCCCGTGGGGTACTCGACGCCGCCGGTGCCGGTGCCGGTGCCGGTGGTGGCGATGGCGGTGGCGGCGGCCGGTAGGAGCGGCAGGAGGCGGCGCGGTGAGGTGGGTCGGGGTGGTGCGGTGGGCACGGTCGGGCTCCGGTCCGGGTCGGAAGGATCGGCGGGGGTCTGGAAAGGGGCCGGGAAAGGGGCGGCTCAGCGGGGCCGGCGCAGGCTGTGGCGGCGGACGGCGTCGTGGGCGCGCTCCAGACCGTCCAGGATGCGGGCGTGGTCGTGCTGGGCGAGGGTGACGTAGAGGGCGTCCACCACGGTGAGTTGGGCCGTCCGGGAGGCGGTGCCGCCGCTGCGGAAGGCGGTCTCCCGGGCGGCGGTGAGCAGGACCAGGTCGGCGGCGGCCGCCGCGGGGGAGCGGGGGCCGCTGGTGACGGCGGCGGTGCCGGCCCGCGCGGTGCGGGCCTCCTCCAGGACCTCGACCACCTCCCTGGCCCGGCCGGAGTGGCTGAAGCCGATGGCGAGGTCGCCGGGTTCGAGGAGCGCGGCGATCATCAGGGCGGCGTGCACGTCGCTGGCGAACACCGCGCCGTAGCCGAGTCGTTGGAGCTTCTGGGTGGCGTCCAGCGCGGCCAGCGCGCTGGAGCCGACGCCGACCACCAGGATCCGGCGGGCCCAGCGGACGTGGTCGCCGAGCGCGGCGAGCACGTCGAGGTCGAGGCCGGCGGCGGTCTCCTCGGCGGCCCGGGCGTTGGCCCAGCCGACCTTGCGGACCAGCTGGGCAGGGGTGTCCTCGGGGCCGAGGTCGCTGGAGAGGTCGAGGTCGGCACGGTCGTCGGCGCGCAGGCGCTCGGCCTCGGCGGCGAGGGCGAGCCGGAGCTGGGCGTAGCCGCGCAGTCCGAGGCTGCGGCAGAACCGGTGCACGGTGGTCTCCGAGGTGCCGGCGGCGCGGGCGAGTTCGGAGATGGTCCGTTCGGCGGCGCGTCCGGGGTCGACGGTCACCAGGTCGGCGATGCCGCGTTCGGCGGGCGGCAGCTGGTCGCGGCGGTGGCGGATGCGGGTGAGCAGGTCATCGGGCACGGCAGTGACCCTAGCCATCGGCGCGGTGTTGGTAAATAACTTTCAGGCATGCTGCCGCCTTTCCAGGTCATGCGGTACCAGTGCGCAACACGGCGCAATGTTGCGGCAATTCAGAAGCCACGGTGGAAAGATATTTACGGAAATTCGTTGACAGTGCCCGGGCGTCGTGGTGACCATGAGGCCACCCCAATCCCCTGTTCACCCCCTCGTCCGGGAGCTCCGCCATGCCCACGTTCCGTCCGCTCGTCCCCGCTGTCAGCGCAGCCGTGCTCGCCGCGGCGGTGCTGGTCGGCTGCTCCTCCGGCACGGGCGGCAAGGCTTCGGCCGGGCCGGCGGTCGCGCCGCTGGCCACCTCCGTGCCCGGCGGTGTCACGCTGCGGATCGCCGACCAGAACGACCTGCTCAGGACCACGCTGCAGGCGTCCGGACAGGACCAGGACCTGCCGTTCCGGATCAATTGGTCCTCCTTCCAGGGCGGCCCGGCCGTACTGGAGGCCTTCCGGGCCGGTGCCGCGGACGTCGGGTTCGTCGCGGACGCCCCGGTCGTCTTCGCCCAGGCGCACGGTCAGGACGCCCGGGTGGTCGGCGTCGTGCAGAACAGCCCGGACGCCGTCCACCTGTGGACCTCTCCCGGCAGCACGGCGAAGACCGTCGCCGACCTCAAGGGCAAGAAGATCGCCTACGCCGAGGGCACCACCTTCCAGCCCGCCGTGCTGACCGCGCTGAAGAACGCCGGCCTCAAGCCCGCCGACGTCACCCTGGTCAAGCTCAACCCGCCGGAGATCCCGGCCGCGCTCGCCGCCGGCCAGGTCGACGCGGGCACCCTCACCGAGCCGCTGGTCAGCAAGTACGCCAACGCCTACCAGGACAAGGGCGCCCACGAGGTGGACGGCGACAAGGGCCTGACCAGCGGGCTGCAGCTGCTCATCGCGCCCGGCGCCGCCGTCACCGACCCGGCCAGGAGCGCGGCCCTCGCCGACCTGGCGGCCCGCTTCACCCGGGCCGAACTGTGGATCACCGCGCACAAGGACGCCTGGGTGCAGTCCTACTACGTGAACTCGCAGAAGCTGCCCGCCTCCGTCGGCGAGGCCGTGGTCGCCAACAACGGCACCGCGACCATCCCCGACTACACCACCGCGGCGGCCCGGCTGCAGCAGATCACCGACGTGCTGGCCGCGGCCGGGGTGATCGACGAGCTGGACATCGCCACCGCCTTCGACCGCCGCTTCGACGCCGTCCAGTCCGCCGCGGCGAAGGGCTGACCCATGGCCACCACCACCCGCCTCCCCACCCTCCGCCGCCGCCCGCGCACCGCCCGCCCGGCGGGCCCCCGAGGCCGCAGGATCCCCTTCGCCCGCGCGCTCGGCCCGCTGGTCCTGCTAGGCCTCTGGCAGCTCGCCTCCGCCACCGGGGTGCTGGACCCGCAGACCCTCGCACCGCCCGGCGACGTCGGCGGGCGCGCCTGGGACCTGCTGACCAGCGGCCAACTGGGCCACCACCTGTGGGTCTCGCTGCAACGCGCCGCCCTCGGGCTGGCCTTCGGCACCGCCGCCGCCGTGGCGCTCGCCCTGCTGGCCGGGCTCTCCCGGCTGGGCGAGGCCCTCATCGACGGCACCGCGCAGCTCTTCCGGGCGCTGCCGATCCTCGCCCTGGTGCCGCTGGCGATCCTCTGGTTCGGCATCGGCGAGGAGGTCAAGATCATCCTGGTGGCGCTCGGCACCTTCTTCCCGGTCTACCTCAACACCCACGCCGCGCTCACCGGGCTCGACGTCCGCTGGGTCGAGCTCGCCCGCACCCTCGGCCTCGACCGGCTCCGGTTCCTGCGCCGGATCGTGCTGCCCGGCGCGGCCCCCGGATTCTTCACGGGCCTGCGCATGGCCGTCACCGTCTCCTGGCTGGTCCTCGTGGTCAGCGAACAGATCAACGCCGACAGCGGCATCGGCTACCTGATGGAACAGGCCCGCACCTTCGGCGAGACCGACGTCATCGTCGTCGGCCTGGTCGTCTACGGGCTGCTGGGACTGACCTCCGACACCCTGGTCCGACTCCTGGAGAGGAAGGTGCTGCAGTGGCGCACGACCCTGGGCTGACACCCGCCGAGGACGGCGTGCGACTGCACGCCCTGAGCCGCTCGTTCGACGGCCGAACCGTCCTGGACGGGATCGAACTCGACATCGCCAGAGGCGAGTTCACGGCCCTGCTGGGCCACAGCGGCTCCGGCAAGTCCACCCTGCTGCGCGCGGTCGCCGGCCTGGACGACACGGTGGCGGGAGAGGGCCTGATCGAGGTGCCCGAGCCCAGCTCGGTGGTCTTCCAGGACGCCCGGCTGCTGCCCTGGAGCCGGGTCCTCGACAACGTCGCCCTCGCACTGCCCGGCCCGCGCGCCGCCGCCCGCGAACGCGGGCGCGCGGCACTGGCGGAGGTGGGCCTGGCCGACAAGGAGAACGCGTGGCCCGCCACCCTGTCCGGCGGCGAGGCCGCCCGGGTCGCCCTCGCCCGGGCGCTCGTGCGCGAGCCCCGGCTCTTGCTGCTCGACGAGCCGTTCGGCGCCCTCGACGCGCTCACCCGCATGCGCATGCACGGCCTCCTGCGCGACCTGTGCGCCCGCCACCGTCCCGCCGTCCTGCTGGTCACCCACGACGTGGACGAGGCCCTGCTCCTCGCCGACCGCCTCCTCGTCCTCACCGACGGCCGCTTCTCCCTCGACCTGCGCCCGACCGTCCCCGCCGGCCCCGACCGCCGCCGCCACCCCTCCTTCGCCGGCCTGCGGGACCGCCTCCTGCTGGCCCTCGGCGTCCCGGAGGACGCCCGCGCCTGACCGCCCCCAGCGGTGCGCCGGCCCGGCGGGGCCCGGGGAGCGGCGTCCCGGCGGGTGCTTGGGCCGGGGACGTCACGGTCGGGCGGCCCTGACGTCCCCGGCGGCCCGGTGCCGTCGTTGTCGGGGTGACGTCGTCGGGGACGAAGTGGACGGTGTCACCGTCCGGTTCGAAGCCCTTGATCTGGTAGCGGCCCTTGATGAGCGTCGTGGCGATGGGTTGGTCAACTGCCAGTACGGCACCGGCCCCTGGGCGTTGTTCAGGGTCCGGTCGCAGAACGACGGTACGTACGCGTTCGAGTCGGCGGCCTTCCCTCAAGTCTTCCTGCGCATGGATACCGGACGCGACGGCGGACCCGGCGCGGTCGGCGCCGCCGGCCGAGCGGCCGGGCCGGGAGGGTGGCGCCCTCCCGGCCATGAGTGGTGAGGGTGCCCCGCCGTCTGGTGACGGCGGGGCACCGGGCGTTGTCCGCCGGGATCTCCGGGTGCCGCCGCCCTGCGGGAGGCGGCACCCGGGGGCGGCGTCAGTAGATGAGGATGTCCCAGTGGCTGCCCTCGTTGCAGTACAGGTTGCCCGACGCGGCCTTCCACTGCGGGTAGCCGTCGCCCCGGAGGCCGATGTACGTGAAGCTGTTCTGGACGTAGCCGTCGATGCAGGAGTTGCGGGCGATGTCGACCTTGTAGCCGTTGTAGTGGCTGTAGGTGCCCGACGCGTGGCCGACCTCGGTGCCGCCCGTGATGTTGATGGCACAGCCGCTGGCGCGCTTGAGGGTGATGATGGCGCTCACCGTGCCCGAGTTGATCTGGTCGAACGACGTGCAGGTGGAGTTGGACCTGGTGGTGCAGCCCCCGCTGGAGCTCCACGTGATGCCGGCGCCGCTGAACTGGGTGGCGGCCGCCGACTGGGACAGCTTGGTGCCGCTGGCACCGGCCGTGGGCGCCGAGACGGCGAGGCCGGCGATGGTCAGGGCGACGACGGTGGCTGCGGTGCGTGGCTTCATCTGCATCTCCCGGTGAGGATGGTGTGCCTCCGACTCGGTTCCCGTCCTCCTGCCGTGCCTCGGCGGGAGGACGGGAAGCCCGCTGCCGGTCTGACGGAACCACCGCCCGCGGTTCCCGGGGAACGGGGAACGAGGGGGATGGGCGTCGAGCGCCGGCGTCGGACCAGGATGGCCCACGGGTGTCTATGCGAGTAGACCCGGGTCTGTGAATTTCCCGTGACGGGGGAGTGGTCCTCGGGGCGTCCCGCGGCCCCCGTCCGCCGTCCGTAGTCCCCCATCTCCCGTCCGTCGGCCCCCGCCGGCCGGCTCCGAGCCCCTCCGGCGGACGGCCCGGTGCTCCCGGTGCCGGATCCGTCCGCTTTCCGTCCCCGGGGGACCTCGTGCGGGCGGTGCGCGTCGGCCTACCGTGACGGGGTGAGCGAGGAGACAAGCGGGTGCGCCGGGCGGGTACTGGTGCTGGTGCTGCCCGAGGTGAATCTGCTGGACCTCGGTGGTCCCGTGCAGGTGTTCGATGCCGCGGCCCACCTCGGCGGCGGCTACCGGCTGGAGTACGTCGCCGAGGCGGACCACCTGCGGTCCGCCCAGGGCCTGCGGCTGGCCGGTCTGGCGCCGCTGCCGACGGTCCGGCCGGCGTCCGGGGACCTGGTGCTCGTGCCGGGGCCCCGGCTGACCGGATCCGACCGGCTGGTGGCGCCCGCCGTGGTGCGCTGGGTGCGCGAGGCCTACGAGGCGGGCGCCCGGGTGGCGTCGGTGTGCAGCGGTGCCGCCGTCCTGGGGGAAGCGGGGCTGCTGGACGGCAGGGCGTGCACCACGCACTGGTCGCTCACCGCGGCGATGCGGCACCGGTATCCGCGCGCCCGGGTGCGCGAGGCCGCGCTCTACGTGCACGACGGGCGGATCAGCACCAGCGCGGGCATCTCCTCGGGGATCGATCTCGCGCTGTCGCTGGTCGAGCGGGACCGCGGCCCGGAACTGGCCGCGCGCGTCGCGCGTGAACTGGTGCTGTACCTGCGGCGGGACGGAGACGCGGCGCAGATCAGTCCGTTCCTGCGGCACCGCGACCACGTCCAGCCCGCGGTGCACCGGGTGCAGGACCACCTGGCCCAGCACCTGGACACCGCCTTCACCCTGCGTGAACTCGCCGGTGTCGCCGGACTGTCACCGCGCGGTCTGACGCGGGCCTTCACCGCCGCCACCGGCATCACCCCGTTCGGCTACCAGCGGCAACTGCGGCTGGAGCGGGCCCGAACCCTGCTGTCCGGCACCGACTTGACGGTGGAGGCGGTCGCGGTCCGCTGCGGCTTCCGCGACGCGCGACAGCTGCGCCGGGTGGTCGGCGACGCCTTCGGAACCCCTCCCTCGCGGCTGCGCGCACCGCTGCGGCCGACCGCCTGACGAACCCGGCCCGCACGCGTGCGGTCCGTTCCCCCGGCCTTCCCCGGCCCCGGGCCGTTTTCCGCTTTTCCGTTTCCATGAGGGCCGATCGGCACCATGCTGCCGATCAGTGCCCGGATTGTCGAGGTATGTCTTGTCCACGGTGAGTTCCGACGTACGCAAGGGCCGCCGGGCCCTGCGCCGTGCCGGCTGGGTCCTGTCGGGCACGGCGCTGTCGGTGGTGTGCTTCGCGGGGATCGCCTTCGCGGGGGTGAGCGCGTCGATGGCCGACAGCTTCGCCCCGGCTCCCCGCGGATCCGGTACCCGGGCGTGGCCGCCGGCCCCGCCGGTGCCGGACGGCCGGATCACGGTGGCGGTCGCGGTCGGCAACGCGGGCTCGGTGGCCACCGACGTACTCGCGCCCTACCAGGTGTTCGCCGAGTCACCGGAGATGTTCGTCTACACGGTGGCCGCCGAACGCCGTGTCTCCCCGCTGTCCGGCGGCGCCCATCTGCTGCCCGACCACACGCTGGCCGAGGTGGCGGACGGCACCCTGCCGGAACCCGACGTGGTGGTCGTGCCCGCGGTGACCGACCCCTCGGGAGCGGGAGAGGACGGGCTGCGCCGGTGGATCGTCGAACGCCACCGCAAGGGTGCCCGGATCCTCGGGGTGTGCGCGGGCTCCGAGCTGCTGGCCGCCTCCGGTCTGCTCGACGGCCGCGACGCCACGTCGTTCTGGTCCAACATCGGATCTCTGGAGCGCAGTTACCCGAAGGTCGACTGGAAGCGCGGGCAGCGTTACGTGGAGGACGGGCGGGTGACGACCACCGCGGGCGTCACCTCCGGCACCGTGGGCGCCCTGCGGGTGGTCGGGGAGCTGGTCGGCGAGGCGGAAGCGGACCGGATCGGCACCGGCTTGTCCTACCCGGGCTGGACTCCGGACGGCCCGACCGCGATACCGGCCAACCACCTCGCCCTCGGGGACCTGCCGTACGCCCTCAACGCCGCGTTCCCGTGGCTGCGCCCCACCACGGCCATCGGCCTGGTCGACGGGGTCGAGGAGATCGACGCGGCCGCGGCGGTCGAAGGGTACGGCGGAGTCTCCTTCGCCGACCGGACGGTGGTGGTCGGCTCCGGTGACACCGTCACCACCCGCCACGGCCTGGTCCTCGTCACCCGGCCGGCGACGGGGGACGCCCACGGCGCGGACCGCTTGGTGGTGCCCGGCGTCGAGGACGCCTCCGGCGTCGGCGCCGCGCTGGGCGACTGGGCCCGCCGCAACGGGCTGACCGTCGAACTGCCCGGCGGGGGACGGCGGTCCGGGGAGTTCGGCTTCGATCCGGTCCTGCGGGACCTCGCCGAGCACAGCGACCGCCGTACCGCGCTGGCCACCGCGAAGTTCTCCGAGTACCCCTCGGCCCATCTGGCGCTGGCCGGAGCGTCCTGGCCCTGGCGGCCCACCCTGCTGGCCGCGGCGGCGGTCGTCCTGAGCGCGATGGCGGGACTGGCGCCGACGGCGGTGCGACGGGCGGTGCGACGGTGGCGGCGCCCGCGGCTTCCGGCGGCGGCGTAGCGGGTCCGGGGCGGGGATCCGCACACAAGTCGATCACAACCCTGGACCCGGCCGGGGGCGGCCAGTACGGTGGGCGCGCCGCTGGAAGCCCGCCCCGGGCGCCTTCGCGCCGACCTTCCCGGGCCGCCTGGCCGTGCGGCGGCGGCATGGGCTGACTGCTGCTCAACAATGCTCTCGCGCACAAGACTTGACATGCATGAATCCGGTGCGGTGACACGTTCATGGGGGGTACGACAGTGACGTCGGCGAGCAGGTCCGGGACCGGCAGGGTGCACCGGGCCTTCGAGGAACAGGCGAGACGGACGCCGGACGACACCGCCGTGGTGGCGGGGCCGGTCCGGACCACGTACGCGGAACTCGACCGCCGGGCCGCCGCCGTGGCCCGCGAGCTGCGCCGCCGGGGGGCCGGGCGCGGTTCGCTGGTGGGCGTCTGCCTGGACCGCGACGAGTGGCTGGTCCCGGCGCTGCTGGGGGTCTGGAAGGCCGGTGCGGCCTACGTGCCGCTGGACCCGGCCTACCCGGCGGACCGCCTGGAGTTCATCGCCGCGGACGCCGGGATCTCCCACCTGGTCTCCTCGGCTGCCGCCCTCGGGCTCCGGGGCGAGGCCCTCCGGGCCACCGGCGCCGACCCGCTGCTCGTCGAGACGGTGGGCCCGGACGACGCCGGAGATGCGGACGACGCCGCCGATGCGGACGCCGCCGGCGCCGGTGCGGGCGCAGAAGACACCGCCCCCGACACGGCCGGCGAGCCGATGGACGACCCCGCGTACGTGATGTACACCTCGGGCTCGACCGGCCGGCCCAAGGGCGTGGTGGTCGAGCACCGCAACGTGGCGGCCCTGCTGCGGTGGGAGGCGTCCGTGTACTCGGCCGGCGAACTCCGCGGCATGCTGGCCGCGACCTCGGTCTGCTTCGACCCGTCGGTGACCCAACTGTTCCTCCCGCTGCTCCGCGGCGGGACGGTGATCCTGGCCGAGAACCTGCTCGCGCTGCCCGCCCTCCCGGCACGGGACGAGGTCACGATGGTCTACGGGACGCCGTCGGCACTGGCCGCGCTCGTGGGCGAGCCGCTGCCACCGGGCGTGCGCACCGTCCGCGCGGGCGGCGAACCGCTCACCCGGGCCTTGGCCGACCGGATCTACGCCAACCCGTCCGTACGACGGATCGTCCAGAGCTACGGCCCGACCGAGTGCACCGTCAGCTGCGTGACCCACGAGGTGCCCAGGGCCGGCCGGGAGGAGCCGCCGATCGGGTCGCCCTACGCGGAGAGCGGCCTCTCGATCCGGGACGGTGCCGGGAACCCGCTGGGCGACGGCGAGGTCGGGGAGCTGTGGGTGTCCGGCCCGCTGGTCAGCCGCGGCTACCTGGCCAGGCCGGAGCTGACGGCCGAACGGTTCGTCACGGACGCCGCCGGAGTCCGGCACTACCGGACCGGCGACCTGGTGCGGCGGGTGGCCGGGCTCCACCGCTTCGCCGGGCGGATCGACGACCAGGTGAAGGTCCGCGGCTTCCGGATCGAGCTGGGCGAGGTCGAGGCGACGCTCGCGGGGCATCCGGCCGTCCGGCACGCCGTGGTGCTCGCGCCGGCCGACGGGGACGGCACCCGGCGCCTGGTGGCCTGCGCGGAGTCGGCCGACCGGACGCTCACCGAGGCGCGGCTCCGTTCCTGGCTGCGGGACAGACTGCCGGACCACGCGGTGCCCTCCCGGATCGCCGTCCTCGAACGCCTGCCCGTCGGACCGACCGGCAAGGCCGACCGTGCCGCGCTGGCCGCGGTGGAGTTCGGCCGCGCGGTCGACACCGAGTACGCCGCCCCGCGCACCGGCACCGAGCAGCGGATCGCGGAGGTCGTCGGCGAGGTGCTCGGCCTGGCGGAGGTCGGCGTCCACGACGACTTCGGCGCGCTCGGCGGCCACTCCCTGGCGGCCGCCCGCGTCTGCGCCGTCCTGGGCCGCGAGTTCGGGACGGCCGTCCCGCTGGCGGGCTTCCTCGCCGCGCCGACCGTCGCCGGGCTCGCCTCGCTGCTGCTTGCCGGGGCGGCCGGCGGCGCGGGCACCGTGCCGGAGCCCGCGCTGGTGCGTCACACCGGGCGGACCGGCTATCCGCTGACGTCCGCGCAGCAGGGGATGTGGCTGCTGCGGCAGGTCGGCTCCGGTGAGCGGGCCACCACCATCGCCTTCCGGCTGGGCCTGCGCGGACGGCCGGGTGCCGCGCGGCTGCGGGCCGCGTTGGACGCGGTGGTCGAGCGGCACGAGGTGTTGCGCAGCGTCGTGACGACCGGTGTGGTGGCGGGCGCGGTGGTGGACACTGCCGGGGTGGACGCCTCCGGCCGGGGAGCCGACGAGGAGCCGGTCGCGCTGGTCCGCCCGCCGGCCCCGGTCCCGTTCGAGGAGCACGACCTCAGGGGAGTGCCCGAGGCGCAGCGGGCGAGCCGGGCGGCCGACCTCGCCCGCGCGGCCGCCGGCCACGCGTTCGACCTCGCCACCGAGACACCGCTGCTCAGGGCCACCCTGCTCCGGCTCGACGAGGACCGCGCCGAACTGGTCGTCGTGACCGACCACGTGGCGTTCGACGGCTGGTCGATCGGGGTCCTGATGGCGGAGCTGGCCGACCGGCTGGGCGGCGCGGCGGACCACCGGCCGGGCGACGGGCCGGACGGCACGCCGCCGCCCGTCCAGGTCGGCGACGTCGCGCTGCACGAGCGCGCGCTGGCCGCCCGGCCCGCCCGGGCGGAGGAGCTGCGGGCCTTCTGGGCCCGGGAGCTGGCGGACGCCCGACCGCCGTACGAGGTCTTCTCGGCCGAGCCCGAGGGCCCCGGCCGACTGGTCGGCGAGCGGCTGACCCGCCCCCTCGACGCCGGGACGGCGGCGATGCTGCGCGAGCTCGCGGCCGACTGCGGATCCACTCCGTTCTCGACGTTCCTGACCGCGCTCGGCGTGCTGGTCGCCGGCCTCACCGGCCGGTCCGACGTCCTCCTGGGCGCGGCCGTGGCGCACCGGGCCCACCCCGAGCTGGAGACGGTCGTCGGGCCGCTCGTCGGCATCCTGCCGATCAGGCTGAGGCTGGGGGAGGGGCAGTCCTTCCGGGACGCGGTCGGCCGCGCCGCCGCCACGACCGCCCGCGCCATGGACCACCCGGGGTTCACCGTGCGGGACGCCTTCGAGGCGGCCGGCGTCGAACACCCCCGGGGAACGATGGGCACCCCGGTCGTGCTCTCGCTCCAGCCGCCCGGCCTCCCGGTGGCGGTGGAGCGCGACGGCGTCCGTCTGGAACTGCTCGGCGAGGTGAGCAGCGGCGGGACGCAGGCGGCGCTGACCGTGTTCGTCAACGAGACGGTGCGGGGGCCCGAGCTCCAGATCGCGTACGACGTGGACCGGTTCGGCGCGGCCGACGCCGAGGCGTTCGCCGACCGGCTGCTCCGAGTCCTGCGCGCCGCGGCGGCCGATCCTGGCCTTCCGCTGTCGGCCCTGGAGGTGGTGAGCGGCGCCGAGAGGGCGGCGCTGCTCGCCGCCGGCACCGGAGCCCCGTTGCCGGCCGACGGACCGCGGACCGTGGTGGCGGCCGTCCTCGACCAGGCCGCCCGGCGGCCGAACGCGGTGGCCACCTGCGACTCGGCCGGCGAACTCGGCTACGCGGAACTGGCCGAACGGTCCCGGCGCGTGGCCGCGGCCCTGCTCGCGACGAGAGCGTCCGAGCCCGCGGCGGGCCCGGCGGACGCGTTCACCGTGGGGGTCTGCCTTCCCCGCGACCGGTACCTGCCCGCGGCCCTGCTCGGCGTCCTGCGGGCCGGCGCGGCCTACGTTCCGCTGGAACCGGACCAGCCCGCCGAACGGCTGCGCGGCCGGCTCGCCGACTCCGGGGCGGCCGTCCTCCTCGCCGCCGGAGAGACCCTCGCCCTGGCCCGCGACCTGGGCGACGCGGTCGGCGTCGGCGTCCTCGACCTGGGCGATCCGGCCGACCCCGGCCCCTCCCGGCTGCCCGAGGTGGCACCCGAGGCACTGGCCTACGTGCTGTACACCTCCGGTTCGACCGGCCTGCCCAAGGGCGTCGAGGTCACCCACGCGAACCTGGCGGCCTTCGTGGCCGCGATGCGGATCAGGCCGGGCATCCGGCCCGACGACGTGATGCTCGGTCTCACGTCACCGGCCTTCGATGTGTTCGGGTTCGAACTCTGGGTCGGCCTCGCCTGCGGACTCCGGCTGGCGATGGCGGACCGCGAGGCCGCGGTGGACGGCCACGCCGTCGCACGGTTCATCGAGCGGGCAGGAGTGACGCTGATGACCGCCACGCCGACCACGCTCCGGATGCTGGTCGCCGCCGAGTGGTCGGGACCAGGCGTGCGCGTCGTCAGCATCGGCGAGCCGATGGACCCCGGGCTGGCACGCGAACTCCTGGCACGGACGGGCGAGGCCTGGAACGCCTACGGGCCCACCGAGAGCACGGTCTACTCGACGATGGCGCGGGTGGAGAGCCCCGTCGGGGAGTCGGTGCCGATCGGCGGCCCGCTGGCCGGGGAGACGGCCTACGTCCTGGACGCTATGGGGCGGCTGGTGCCGCCGGGCGTCACCGGAGAGCTGTGGATCGGCGGTGCGGGCGTCGCCCGGGGCTACCGGAACCGGCCCGACGCGACGGCGGCGGCGTTCACCGCGGACCCGTTCGTCCCGGGCGGAAGGCGCTACCGCACCGGAGACCTGGCCCGCTGGCGGCCGTGGGGGGCCCTCGGACCGGGGGCCGGGGGAGGCACCCTCGACTTCCTGGGCCGCCGCGACCAGCAGGTGAAGCTGCGCGGCCACCGGATCGAACTCGGCGAGATCGAGACCGTCCTGCGCGCGGAGCCGGCGGTCCTGGACGCGGCCGTCGTGGTCCTCGGTGACGGAGCCGACGCCCACCTGGTCGGCTATCTCGCGGTGGGCCCGTCGGCGGCGGCCGCGGACGCCCTCGGCACGGCCGCGGTGGAGGAGCGCCTGCGCGCCCGTGTCCCGGACCACATGGTGCCCCGGCGGTGGGTCGTCCTCGACGCCCTGCCCCTGACAGGCTCGGGCAAGGTGAACCGGGGCGCCCTCCCGGCGCCCGGCCGCGCGTCCGCCCCGGACCGGATCGCCCCGCGCACCGATGCCGAGCTGCTGGTCGCCGAGGTGTGGGAGGCCGTGCTCGGAGTCACCGAAGTCGGCGTCCACGACGACTTCTTCGTGCTCGGCGGGCATTCGCTGGCGGCCACCCGGGTCGCGGGCCGGCTGATGGCGGCGCTGGACCTCGCGCTGCCGGTGCGCCTGCTGTTCGAGCACCCGGTCCTGGCCGACTTCGCCGCCGCGCTGGAGGCCGTGCTGCTGGCCGACCTCGCCGAATCCGACCTCGCCGAATCCGGCGTTCCCGAACCCGACACCCCCGAATCCGGCGTCCCCGTCGAACTCGCCGTCGCTTCCGCCGACACCGCCTCTACCGTCGGCGGTGCGGCATGACGGAGGTGTCCGCCGAGCGGCGGGACCCCCGGCTCAACGACGCGCTGCGCGCCCGGCTCGCCTCGGCCCGCCGCACCGCGGCCCGCGGCACCCCCGCGATACCCGCCCGACCGGACGGGGACGCCCCGGCGCCGCTGTCGGCCGCCCAGGCACGGCTGTGGTTCCTCACCCAACTGGACCCGGAGAGCACCGCGTACCACATCCCGGTCGCGCTCCACCTGCACGGACCGCTCGACCCCGGCGCGCTGCTGGGGGCGGTGCGGGACCTCGCCGAGCGGCACCAGGTCCTGCGGAGCCTGATCGTCGAGACCGGCGGCGAGCCGACGGCCGTGACGGGCCCGGCAGACGCGGTGCCGCTGGTCGAGGTCGACCTGACCGGGCCCGGCGGGCGGGAGTCGCTGGACCGCCGCCTGACCGAGGACCTGCGAAGACCGTTCGACCTGACGGCGGAACCGCCCCTGCGGGCGACGCTGCTCCGGCTCGGCACCGAGGAGCACGTCCTGGCCCTGACCGTCCACCACATCGCCTTCGACGCCTGGTCGAGGACGGTGGCGGTGGCGGAACTCGCGGCACTCTACGCGGCGCGGCTCGGGTCGGCCGGGCCGCCCGGACCGCCACCGGTCCAGTACGCGGACTACGCGCACTGGCTCTCCCGGCGGCCGGAGGACGGGGAGCGCGCGGAGGCCGACCTGGCCTGGTGGGTCCGGACGCTGTCCGGCCTGGAACCGGTCCTGGACCTGCCCACCGACCTGCCCCGCCCGGTGATCGCGGACCGGACGGGCGCGGAGGTGCCGGTGACCCTTCCGCCCGCCCTGACCGCCAAGGTGCGCGGGCGGGCCGCCGAGACGGGCTGCACCCCGTTCATGGTGCTGCTCGCGGTCTGGCAGGAGCTGCTGGCCCGGCTGTCGGGCGTCGACGACGTACCGGTCGGCGTGCCCGAGGCGGGACGACGGCACCCCGGCACCGAGCAGACGATCGGCTTCTTCATCAACACGCTGACCATGCGGACCGACCTGTCGGGCGCGCCGACCGGCAGGCAACTGCTGACCCGGGTGCGCGACGTGGCGCTGGAGGCCTTCGCCCGCACCGAGGTCCCGTTCGAGCGGATCGTGGACCGGCTGCGCCCGGCCCGCGACCTCTCCACCACGCCGGTCTTCCAGGTCCTCCTCAACGTGATCGACACCCCGGCGGCGGCGCCGCGCTTCCCGGGCCTGACGGCGAGGGTCTTCGCACCACCGGCGACGACGGCCAAGTTCGACCTGAACCTCGCGTTCTCGGCCACCTCCGCGGGCGGCACCGGCGGCACCGGCGACACCTACGAGGGGTCGCTGATCTACCGCACCGACCTCTTCGAGCGGCACACCGCGCAGCGGATCACCCAGTGGTACGCGGCCCTGCTGGACGGCGTGCTGTCCGACCTCGACCGCCCCGTGCGCGAGGTGGCCGTGGAGCCGGTGGACGGACCGCTGCTGTCCGGGCCGCGCCGGCGGTTCGACCTGGAGCGGCCGCTGCACGCCCTGGTCGAGCGCTGGGCGGCCGAACGGCCCGACGCGACGGCGGTCGTCGGCCCCGACGGCGAACTCACCTACGGACAGCTGGACCGGCGGGCGAACCGGCTCGCGCACCGGCTGCTCGCGGCCGGGGCCGGAGCACAGGAACCGGTCGCCGTCCTGGCCGACCGCCGGACACCGCTCGTGGTCGCCCTGCTCGCCACCCTCAAGGCGGGCGCGGTCTACCTGCCGCTCGACCCCGCGTACCCGGACGACCGGCTGGCCGACATCCTGGCGACGGCGGGCGCGCGGGTCGTCCTCGCGGAACGGGAGTTCGCGGCGCGGGAATTCGTAGCGCGGGAGTTCGTAGCGCGGGAGTCGACTGCGGACCTTCCGGTGGAGCTGGTGCTCCTCGACGACCCGTCCGCCCCCGCCGCGCCGTCGGAACAGCCCGACGGAGCGCCGGACGTGGCCGTCGACCCGGCCGCGCCGGCCTACCTGATCTTCACCTCGGGCTCGACCGGCCGCCCCAAGGGCGTCACGGTCGAACACCGGCACATCGTGCACTACCTGCACGCGGTGACCGAGCGACTGGCCGGCCGCGGCGTCGAGGGCGGCTCGTTCGCCCTGGTGTCGACCCACGCGGCGGACCTCGGCATGACCAACCTGTTCGGGGCGCTGGCCACCGGCGGCACGGTGCACCTGGTGGACCGTGAGGTGGCGACCGACCCGGAGGCGTACGGGGAGTACCTGGAGGCGCACCCGGTCGACGCGGTCAAGATGGTGCCGAGCCACCTGGAACTGCTCGCCGCCTACGGGGACCTCGGCCGGGTGCTGCCCCGCAGGCTGCTCGTCCTCGCCGGAGAGGCGTGCTCCTGGGACCTGGTGGCCAGGATCCGGACCGCACGGCCCGACCTGGCCGTGCAGGTGCACTACGGCCCCACCGAGACCACGGTGTCCGTGCTCGGCTGCGCCGTGGAGGAGACCCCGCCGGCCCGGCGTTCGGGGACGGTCCCGATCGGCCGTCCGCTGGCCGGCGTGGACTGCTACGTGGTCGACCCCGACGGCCGGCCGCTGCCCGCCGGGGTGCCCGGCGAACTGTGGATCGGCGGGCCGAGCGTGGCACGCGGCTACTTCGGCCGCCCCGACCTGACCGACGAGCGCTTCGTCCCCGATCCGGTGACCGGCACCACGCGGTGCTACCGCTCCGGGGACCGGGTCCGGCTGACCGGAACCGGCCTGTTCGAGTTCCTCGGCCGGATCGACGACCAGGTCAAGATCCGCGGTTTCCGCGTGGAACCGGGCGAGGTGGCCACCGCGCTGCGCGAACTGCCCGAGATCGCCGAGGCCGTGGTCCTGCCGGTCGGCGAGAACCACGCCAGGCGGCTCGTCGCCTGGGTGACCCCGGCGGCGTCGGTGTCCGGGGCGGGGTCGGCGACGGCGTCCGGGGTGGACGTCGCCCGTGTGCGCACGGCGTTGCGCGGGCGGCTGCCCGACTACATGGTGCCCTCGGCGATCGTCGTCCTCCCCGCGCTGCCGCTCACCCCCAACGGAAAGGTGGACCGGGCGGCCCTGCCCGCACCCGAGCCGACGGCGCGTACCGAGCGCACCGCCCCGAGCACACCGACCGAACTGCGCGTCGCCCAGGCCTGGGCCCAGGTCCTCGACCCGGGCGCCGCCGACGGCATCGGCGTCGACGACGACTTCTTCGCCCTCGGCGGGGACTCCTTCCGGGCGGTGCGCGCCGTCCGGGCGATCGACCCGGCGCTCCGGGTGATCGACCTGTTCACCCGGCCGACCGTACGCGAGCTGGCCGCGTTCCTCGACGCGGCGGAGACGGACGAACCCGACGGCGAGCGCCGCCTGCTGCACCGGCTGGCGGGCCCCCCGCCCGGCCGGCTCCCGACCGTCACCGTGGTCTGCGTCCCCTACGGCGGCGGGTCGGCGGCCTCCTACCGCCCGCTCGCCACCGAACTGGCCGCGGCGATGCCCGGCGCCGCCGTACTGGCGGTGGAACTGCCGGGACACGATCCGGCCCGGCCGGACGAGCCGCTGCTCCCGCTGAGCGCGCTGATCGACCGGGTCGTCGCCGAACTGGCCGGGGCGGCCGGCCCGGTGGCGGGCCCGGGCGGCCGGGTCGGCCCGGTGGCGGTGTACGGCCACTGCGTCGGCTCGGCCGCGGCCACCGAACTGGCGCTGCGCCTGGAGGCCGAGGGCGTTCCGGTGACGGGCCTGCTGATCGGCGGGAGCTTCCCCGGCGCGCGGCTGCCGGGGCGTCTGTCGACCTGGCTGCGCCGCAGGTTCCCGGCCACCCGCTGGACCTCGGACCGGGCCTACCGGGACTTCCTGCGCACCCTCGGCGGCATGGACGACGACGGCGACGGGGAGGCGGCCGGAGCGGCTCAAGCGTCCGAAGCGGCGCAGCGGACCATGCTGCGCGCCCTGCGGCACGACGTGGACCAGGCCCAGGGCTGGTTCACCGGTGAACTGACCAGGCCGGACGCCCGCAGGCTGCGGGCCCCGGTGCTCTGCGTGATCGGCGAACGCGACCGGTCCACGGAGCTCTACGAGGAGCGGTTCACGGAGTGGGGAGCCTTCGCCGAACGGGTCGAGCTGGCCACCCTCCCCAGGGCGGGCCACTACTTCCTCAAGCACCAGGCCGCGCGGCTCGCCGCGCTGATCGGCGAGCGGCTCGGCGCCTGGGCCGACGGCCTGCTGCCCGAGCCGCTCGGTGAGGTCACGGTCGTCGGCCGGCGGGCGCGGCGCGACCTCAGGGACTTCTACGTCGTCGCCGCGGGCCAGACGGTCTCCCTGATCGGCAGTGCGCTGACCTCCTTCGCCCTCGGCGTCTGGGCCTACCAGCGCAGCGGACGGGTCGTCGACTACGCGCTGATCAGCATGCTCGCCATGCTCCCGGCGATCGTCGCGGCGCCGCTGGGCGGCGCGGTGGCGGACCGGATCGACCGTCGTCGGACCATGCTCGCCTGCGACGCCGTCTCCGCGACCGCCACGGTGTCCCTGGTGGCCGCGCTGTGGAGCGGAAGCCTGGCGCTCTGGCAGGTCGGCCTGATCGTGGGCGTCATGTCGCTGGTGACCGCTTTCCGACGGCCGGCCTACCTGGCCGCCGTCGCCCAGCTCGTCCCCAAGCCGTACCTGGTGCAGGCCAACGGGCTGGCCAACCTGGGCGCCGGCCTGGGGACGCTGATCGCCCCGCTGGCCGGCGGCGCGCTGATCGGGCTGGTCGGCCTGCCCTGGGTGGTGGCCGTGGACGTCGCGTCGTTCCTGGTGGGCCTGGCCGCCCTGCTCTCGGTGCGCTTCCCCGACCGGCTCTTCCGCCGGCAGCGGGAGTCCTTCGCCCGGACCGTCGTCGGCGGCTGGCGGTTCCTGATCCGGCGGCGTCCGCTGCTCGTCATGATCGTGTTCTTCATGGTGGAGAACTACCTGGGCACCCTCGCGGTGACGCTGGTGGTCCCGAGCCTGCTCTCCTTCAGCGGCACCACGGCGGTGGGCGTGGTCACCGCGGTCGGTGGCGCGGGGGCCGTGGCGGGCAGCCTGATCGTGGCGCTCTGGGGCGGCACCGCGCGGCGGGCGACCGGCATGGTGGGCTTCGTGAGCGGCGTCGGCCTGGGCGCCGTCCTGGTCGGCCTGCGCCCGTCGGTGCCGCTGGCGGCCGTGGGCGCGCTCGTCTGGTGGGCGTCCATGAGCGTCCTCAACGCGCACTGGCTGGCCATCATCCAGCTCAAGGTCGGCCCCGAACTCCAGGGCCGGGTGCTCGCCACCAACCAGATGCTCGCCGTCGCCATGACCCCGCTGGCCTTCCTCACCGCCCCGCCCCTCGCCGAGGGCTTCGCCGGACTGCTGAACCCGGGCGGGGCACTGGCCGGCACCGTCGGACGGGTGCTCGGCACCGGTCCCGGCCGCGGCACCGGCCTGCTCCTCGTCACCTGCGGGCTGCTGCTGATCGCCTGGGCCGTCCTGGGCCTGCGCTACCGCCCCCTGCGGTACATGGAGGACGGACTCCCGGACGCCGTCGCCGGCGCCGAGATCGCCGAGGACCTCGACTCCGTGCAGGCCGCCGCCGACCGCGCCCTCCCGGGCGCCCACGGCCGCCCGGTGCCGCCCGTCTGACAGGTGATCCGGTCGGCGAAGAGGGTGCCTTCGCCGACCGGATCACCTCGGTGCTCTGTGCCGCTCTGTGCCGCTCGGTGCGGGCGCGGTCAGAAGATGAGCTTCCAGCCGTCGAGGTGGCCGGAGTCGGTGCGGTAGGTGTCCTGCATCCGGAGGCGCCAGGTGCCGTTGGCGGGCTGGGCGGAGGCGTCCACCGTGTAGGTCTCGATGACGTTGGCGGCCGAGTCGCCGAGGTTGCCCTTCTTCAGCGGGTAGACCGTGCCGTCGGGGCCGACCAGGTCGATGACCAGGTCGCCGCGCCAGGTGTGCTTGATGTCCACACCGACCTTCAGGTCGCTCGGGGCCTGGCCCGGGATCCGGTCGATGACGATGTCCGAGAAGACGGCCGGGCCCCCGTCCGGGATCTGCAGGGGGGTGGTGTTCGCGAAGATGCCCCGCGAGACCTTCCAGGTGAACGTGGTGGAGACCCGGCTGTTGTGGGAGCCCTTGGCGGTGACGGTGACCGTGTACGTGCCGGTCAGCGCCGGGACGCCGGTGATGCGGCCGGTGACCGGGTGGAGCGTCACGCCGGTGGGGAGGCCGGTCGCGTGGTAGGTGACGATGCCGGGGTTGAAGTTGGCGGCCTTGACCTGGAGGTCGGCGGCCGCGCCGATCGCGGTGATCTGGTTGTCGACGGGGTCCAGCAGGATGCCGTCGACGACGCGCGGGCCGACGTTGATGGCCGCCCAGGCGTTGGCGGTGTTCTGGTAGGTCGCGCTGGTCGGCCCGTAGAGGTCGGCGGCGGCCTTGAGGGTGGCGGTGCGGGCGGCCGCGTAGTTGGTGGACGAGGTCATGTAGGTGGTGAGTGCCCGGTACCAGATCTTGGCGGCGGCGTCCCGGCCGATGCCGGTGACGGGCAGGCCGTCGGAGGTCGGGGAGTCGTAGGTGACGCCGTTGACGGTCTTGGTGCCGCTGCCCTCGGAGGCCAGGTAGAACCAGTGGTTGGCCGGGCCGGAGGAGTAGTGGACGTCGATGGAGCCGAGGTCGGCCGACCAGGAGTCGCGTGACTTGCCGTCCTTGGAGGGCTTGTCCATGTAGCGCAGCGGGCTGCCGTTGCCCCGGATGTCGATCTTCTCGCCGACCAGGTAGTCGCCCTTGTCCTCGGCGTTGTCGGCCCAGAACTCGATGGCGGCGGCCATGATGTCGGAGGTGGCCTCGTTCAGCCCGCCGGACTCGCCGCTGTAGATCAGGTTCGCGGTGGCGGAGGTGACGCCGTGGGTCATCTCGTGGGCGCCGACGTCGATCGAGGTCAGCGGCTGGATGTTGTTCGTGCCGTCGCCGTAGGTCATGCAGAAGCAGCTGTCGGACCAGAACGCGTTGACGTAGTTCTTGCCGTAGTGGACCCGGGTGTAGGCGCCGACGCCGTCGTCCTTGATGCCGTTGCGGCCGTGGACGTTCTTGTAGTAGTCCCAGGTGAGTTGGGCGCCGTAGGCGGCGTCCACGGCGGCGGTCTGCCGGTTGGCGACGGTGCCGTCGCCCCAGGTGTCGGTCGGGTTGGTGAACAGCGTCCGGGTGCCCGTGGTGCCGTTCAGGTCGTAGGTGCTGTGGCCGCCGCGGGTGTTGTCGGTCATCGCGAAGCCGTTGCCGGACGCCGCGGTGCCGATGGTGACCTGGCCCGAGTACTTGCTGTTGCCGATGCCGGTCTCGATGCCCTGGTACTCGAAGATCTTCTTGCCGGAGTTCGCGTCGGTGATGACGTGCAGCTCGGAGGGCGTGCCGTCCTCCTGGGTGCCGGTGACCACCGTCTCCCAGGCGAGGCGCGGGGTGCCGGACCCGGCCCAGACCACCTTGCGGGCGTCGTCGGCCGCGGGCTCCGCGACCTTCGCGCTCCCGGCGCTGTCGAGCGCGAGGCCCTTCGCCGCCTCGGCGCTCTCCTTGGGCGTGGTGTCGACGGCGATGTCCGCGTCGGTGGCCTTGGTGACGCCCTTGGTGGAGCCGTCGGGGGCGGTGTGGACGACCAGGTCGCCGCCGAGGACGGGCAGTCCGTCGAAGGTGCGCTCGTAGCGGGTGTGCAGGGTGCCGTCGGCGTCCTTGGTGACGCCCTTGACGACCAGTGCCTCCTTCGCGCCGAGGTTCAGCGCCTCGGCGGTCTTCGCCAGGGAGGCGTCCGCCGAGGCCAGCAGCGCGCCGCGCTGCTCCGGCGACAGCTGCACCGGCAGCGCGCCGGCGAGGGCCTGGACCTCGGCGGGGGCCTCGGCGGGGATCTCGGCGGCGGTGGCGACGCCGGACGTCAGAGTAGCCATGATCATCGCGGCGCCTGCTATCAACGCGCCTGCCGCGGTGGTCTTTCCGGGGGATCGAGTCACACTGAACTCCTTCTGCGACGGCCGGGTTTCGGGTGGCCGGAGTCAGCCGGGCGGCCGAGGGTGACGTCGCCCGGTAGAGCTGGTGGTTCGAACGGGTGGAACGGTGTCCGACGTGAATCGCCGCGTCGGATGGTGCGCGGGCGGCCGCAAGGGGCTCTGCGGCGATGGGACGGTACAGTGCCAGCTTTGGTGGGAACACGTCACCCCGTGTGGCAACAGTTGGCCGAAATGCTTCGCCACCGACGTAATGCAGAGGTAAATGACCGTCAGAAGACGGGCAATGCGCGGGAAAAACAGGCGGGCGCCACGGACGCCCCCACCGCCCGAGCCGGCCCGGCCCGGGCGGTCGGTGGGGCGGCGAGGTACTGGCGTTCCTCCTCGGTGACGATCACCCGGTCGACCGTGGAAGCCCAAGTCGCCCTGAGGGCAGGGCCGCAGGTCAGCGCCGCGGCCCTCGCGTCCTCCCGGCGGGTTCGCCGCGCTGCTCGTACGTCCACACGGCGAGCTGGGTGCGCGAGGCGAACCCCAGCTTGCCCAGGATGTGTTCGACGTGGTTCTCCGCGGTGCGCTGCGCGATCGTCAGGCGTGCCGCGATGTCCCTGTTGCTGAGGCCCTCGGCGACCAGCTCCGCGACCTGGCTCTCGCGTTTCGTCAGCCCCGGCACCTCGGCCGCGTCGTCCAGGACATGGGTCATCGCCTCGTCCACGGTGGCGCGCGCGCCGCGGCGGAACTCCCGGTCGAAGGCGGCGGCGCCCAGCGCCTCCCGTACCGCGGCGTCCAGGCGCAGGTGCTGGGCGCGCATGAACGGCGCCGCGCCGAGCCGCCCGCCCAGCGACTCCCACAACAGGTGCAGCACGCCCAGGAGCCGGGCCGCGCGCCGCGGGGCGTCCCGGGTGCTCCAGGCGATGACCTCCACGCACATGGCGACGTCCCACCAGTCCTGGAACGGGCGCAGCCGGGCGATGGCCGCCCGGGCGTGGGTGACCGCGTCGGCGGGTGCGTCGGCGCGCAGGGCCAGCAGCGCGCGGGCGAGCAGGGCCATGCCGTGCAGCCAGGACTCGCCGTGCGCGCGGGCGGCCGCCTCGACCTCGCCGCACGCCTCGTCGGCCGCGGCGGCCTCGCCTCCGCAGGCGTGGGCGATGGCGAACTTGACCCGGCATTCGAGGGCCGCGTCGAGGCAGCCCAGCGCGCGGAACTCGGTGCGTGCCCGCGCGAACAGCTCGGCGGCGCCCGTGAAGTCCTCGCGCCAGACGGCGAGGATGCCGTGGTGGTGCCACACCCACGCCGTCTCCCGCCGGTGGCCGCCCCGCCGGGCCGCGGCCTCGCACACGGCGAGCGCGTGCCGCACGTCGGCGTCCGGGTCGCCCTGCAGGATGCGCAGGTACGTGTCGGTGACCAGGGCCTGGACGTGGACGGCGGCGTCCGGGCCGTCCGTACCGTCACCGTCACCGTCGCCGTGCGCGCGGTCGGCGCCGTCCGGGGCGCGGTCGGCGGCGAGCAGTTGCGACAGCCAGTGGCGTCCCTCGGACAGCAGCCCCGCCGTCATCCAGTAGTGCCGGGGGGACACCGCCAGGGCCAGGCCGGCCCGCGCCCGGCCGGGCCGCTCCAGGCAGAACTCCAGGGCCGCGCGCAGGTTCGGGTGGTCCAGGCGCAGGTGGGTGAACCAGTCGACCTGCCGGGGCCCGAACCACTCCCGCCCGGCGCGTGCGGTCAGTTCGGCGTACCGGTCCCGGTGGCGGCCCCGCAGGGTGTCCAGCGAGCCGGACGCGGTCAGCCGCTCGTGCCCGTACTCCCGGACCGTCTCCAGCATGTGGTAGCGCGAACGTCCGCGCAGGTGACGGCAGTTGACGATCGACCGGGCGACCAGGCCGTCGAGGGCGTCGAGCAGGGCGGCGGGCGGCAGTTCGGCGTCCGCGCAGACCCGTTCGAGGCTCTCCAGGTCGAAGCCGCCGCGGAACACCGAGGCCCGCTCCCACAGCAGCCGCTCGGGGCCGGTGCACAGGTCGTGGCTCCAGTCGATCAGGGCGCGCAGGGTGCGCTGCCGGTCGGCGGCGACGCTGCTGCCCCCGGTCAGCAGGGCGAACCGGTCCGTGAGCCGCTCCAGGATCTCCTGCGGCGTCAGGCTGCGGATCCGGGCCGCGGCCAGCTCGATCGCGAAGGGCAGGCCGTCCAGGCGGCGCACGAGCTCGGCGACGGCGGCGGCGTCGGACCCGGTCAGGGTGAAGCCGGGCAGGACGGCGGCGGCCCGGTCGACGAACAGCGCGACGGCCGGATTGCCGCTCAGGGCGCGTAGGTCGCGATCCGCCTGCGCGCCCGCGCCGGGACCCGCGCCCGCGTCCGGCCCCACGGCGGCGTCCGGCCCCACGGCGGCGCCCGCGTCCGGCACCGGCAGAGGCTTGACGGGGAAGACCTGTTCGCCCGCGATGCCGAGCGGCTGCCGGCTCGTCGCCAGGACGCGCAGCCCGGGCGCGGCCCGCAGCAACGCGTCGGTGAGGCGGGCGCACGCGTCGATCAGGTGCTCGCAGTTGTCCAGGACCAGCAGGGCGCGCCGCTCGCGCAGCCGGGCGGCGAGGAGGGCCGCCGCATCGGCGCCGGGGTGCCCCGGATCCGCCACGTCGAGGGCGCCGAGGACGCTCGGTGCGAGCAGCTCCGGGTCCCGCAGGCCGGCGAGTTCGACCACGTGCACGCCGTCGGGGAAGGCGGAGCGCGCCGTGTCCGCCGCCACCCGCAGCGCCAGTCGGGTCTTGCCCACGCCGCCCGTCCCGCTGAGCGTCACCAGGCGCGCGCCGGAGAGCAGCCGGGCGATCCGGGCCGTCTCCGCCCGCCGCCCGATCAGCGGCGTCAGTTCACCGCCGAGGCCGGCGAACGTCCCCGTGGCTGTCCCCGTTCCCATGGGTGGCCATCCTACGGACGCGCGGTGACGGTGACGGGACCGCGGTCGGACGGGAATTGAGTAGTTCTCCCGTTGCCCCGCGCGCCGGCCCGCCCGAGACTCGACGACGCGGTATCGGACGGGTCAGGTGAGGTGTGTGGGGTGTCGGCAGGCAAGGCGGCGGAGGCGGAGCGGACCGGGCGGCTGGGGCAGCGGGTGTGGACCTACCAGGGTGCCTATGCGCGCAGACCCCTGATGGCGATGTTCCTGTTCCTCATCCTGTTCGGCGTGCTGTGCACCCTCGTCGGAAAGTACTACGACGAGGACGCCTCGTTCCGCCTCGCGTTCTGGGCGATGCCCGGGGCCGCCGTGGCGTCCCTCGCCCTGTGCGTGCGGCACTCCCGGATCCGGATCCGGGAGTACGAGCACGGCTTCGAGCTGCGCCGGCCGGGGCGCCGCACGCTGCGGTACGCGTGGCAGGAGGTCGACTCCGTCGAGTCGACCCGGGTGTCCGTGCGCGTCAACTTCGCGCACTCCCACGACGTGCTCAAGACCGTGATCCGCCCCCGCACGGGCGGCCGGATCCGGCTCAGGGGCCTGGACTACATCAGGGTCCGCGAGGAGAGCGGCTTCTGGAGGATGATCTCGAAGCCGTACCCCACGACCGGCGCGGGTTTCGTCTCGGACGCGGCGCGCGCCGTCGCCGAGGCCCGTGCGCGGCGCCTCCTGGACGAGCTCGGCGCGGGCGGCGCGTACCGCTGGGGCGCCCTCACCTTCACCGCCGAGGGCATGACGCTCGCCCCCTTCCCCCGGCCGCTGCCCTGGTCCCGGATCGCCCTCGTCTCCGCGGGCCCCCACGACGGCGTTCGGCTCGACGTCCGGGGACTGGCCGCGCACGTCGGCAGCCGGGCCCTGTCGGGGCGGGCGACGAAGGCGGGCTACCGCACCGAGGGGGACCGGCTGGAGGTGTTCGTGCCCGTCCGCCGCCCCGGATCGGACTACCTGGCGCTGGACATCCTGCTCGCCCACGGTCAGGCCCTGGACGGCGGGCGGGACGAAGCACCCGGGCATTGACGGGCGCGGCCCGCCCGGCAGGGACCGGCACGCCCGGCACGGCTACGCCCGGCGGCGGGCGGGCCCGGGGAGCAGGGCCTCGGTGGCGGCCGTCGCGACGACCTCGGCGACCGTGGACAGGGCGGGCGAGTCCAGCTTCCACTGCTGCCAGTACAGCGGTACGTCCATGGGCCGGCCGGGCGCCAGTTCCACCAGCCGGCCGGACCGCAGCAGCGGCCCGGCCTGCGGTTGCGGTACGAGGCCCCAGCCGAGGCCGGCGGCCACCGCGTCCCGGAAGCCGTCCGAGGCGGGCACCAGGTGGCGGATCCGCCCGGCGCCCGACCGCCCCCGGGTGAGGGACCGGACGAACTCGTCCTGGAGGTCGTCCCGCCGGTCGAAGACCACGGTGGGGGCGTGGCACAGATCCTCGGCCAGGTCCCCGGTGAGGTGACGGGCCGCGAACTCCGGTGTGGCGGCGGCCAGGTAGCGGGCCAGTCCGAGGGGCCGCACGGTGCAGCCGGCCACCGGGTCGGGTGAGGAGGTGACGGCGGCCATCACCTGGCCCTCGCGCAGCAGGGCGGTGGTGTGGGACTCGTCCTCCCGGTGGAGTTCGAAGCAGATCGGCGGGTCCTGCGGCACCCGGGTGAGCGCGGGCAGGAACCAGGTCGCGAGGGAGTCGGCGTTGACCGCGATCGGGACCCGGGCGGGGCCCTGCTCGGCGGCCAGGCCCAGTTCGGCGCGGGCGTCGCGTTCCAGGCGGGCCAGTTGGCGGGCGAAACGGACCACCACCTCGCCGGACTCGGTGAGCCGTACGGGCTTGGTCCGTATCAGCAGGACGCGCCCGGTGCGCTGTTCCAGGGCCTTGACGCGCTGGCTGACGGCGGAGGGGGTCACGTGCAGGGCGGCGGCCGCGGCGTCGAAGGTGCCCTCGTCGACCACCGCGAGCAGGGTCCGGACCTGGTCCAGGGGAAGTTCGTTCATA
Organism: Kitasatospora sp. NPDC002543; assembly: GCF_053594915.1. NCBI lineage: Bacteria > Bacillati > Actinomycetota > Actinomycetes > Kitasatosporales > Streptomycetaceae > Kitasatospora > Kitasatospora sp. NPDC002543. Next base: position 31,297 of record NZ_JBSFWR010000034.1, read on the forward strand.
AGTACGGCTAAGGTTACTTCAGAATCTTTACCTGTACTCATCCATACGCGGTCCATACGGTCGAGGCTATGAACAGCAGCGCCATCGCCGCCGTAGCCGCCGGATTCGGTACCGGGCTCTCCCTCATCGTGGCCATCGGGGCCCAGAACGCGTTCGTCCTGCGCCAGGGCGCCCGCCGGCACGCCGTCCTCGCGGTCGTCGCCATCTGCGCCGTCTCGGACGCGGCACTGATCGCGCTCGGCGTGACGGGGGTGGGCACCGTGGTCACCGCCTGGCCGGCGGCGCTGACCGTCGTGGGCCTGGTCGGCGGGGCCTTCCTGCTCTGCTACGGATTCCTGGCGGCCCGACGGGTGCTGCGCCCCGATCCGGCGGCCGCGCTCACCGGCGGCGGACCGGCGGCGGGATCCGTCCGGCGAGCGGTCCTGACCTGCCTGGCGATGACCTGGCTGAACCCGCACGTCTACCTCGACACGGTGCTCCTGCTCGGCTCGCTCGCCTCCGGCCGCGGTGACCTGCGCTGGGCCTTCGGCGCGGGCGCGACACTGGCCAGCCTGTGCTGGTTCGCCGCCCTGGGCTTCGGCGCCCGGCTGCTGAGCGGCGTCCTGTCCCGGCCGAAGGCCTGGCGGGTGCTGGACGGTGTGGTCGCGGCGACCATGCTGGTGATGGGCGGGATGCTCGTCGCCGGGGCCTGACGCGACCCGGCCCCCGAAGGGGCGGGGCCGCCTGCGGCCGGCCGAACTGCTGGAGCAGCGGATCGGCGGCTTCCGGGCCCCGAGCCGGCGGCTATCCGCCCCGTCGCCGGTCGGCCATCGCCCGCACCTCGGCCAGGGCGCGCGCGTGGTCGACCGGTGGCGGCCGGAACCGCCCGGCGCACGCCCGTACGTGCTCCTCCCAGCGGTCCTGCCAGAACTCCACCGTCCACCCCGGCCACCGCTGCGGCACCTCGTACGCCTCCGCCGTCGCCCCGAGCGTCCACCAGCCCACCCGCCGCCGCAGCGGATCGACGTGGACCCCGGCCTCGGCCGGCACCCGGCACACACCGTGCTCGGGGCCGCCGGCCAGCCGGTCGAGCAGTGCGGGCCCCTCCCGGACCGGATGATCGGCGCCGGTCGCCACCACGTGGCAGCGGTCCGGCCCGACGGTGACGACGGCGGCCATCGGCTCCGGGTCGGTCAGCTCCTCGTCCCCCGGTCCGATCGGTTGCCCGGCCAGGACGCCGGCGGCGCGGTCACGCACCTGCTCCGGGTCCAGCCCCAGATGGGTCCGCAGCTCCGCGGGGCCGTCGTAGACCCACCGCACGTCCCAGCCCGCCCACGCCTCGCGCAGCAGCTCCAGCGTCGCGGCCCGGTACCGCAGCACGGTGCTCGGCCCCTCCCAGGCGAACAGCAGCAGCACCTTCCGGCCGAGGTCGATCAGCGCCGCCCCCTGGCAGAGCACGTCGTCCAGCCACCCGTCGTCCGCCGGCAGGCTCCGGACCGTCGGGAGCACCCGCCCCGGCCCCGCCAGCAGGTCGAGGTCGAGCCCCACCGCCCCGAACCGGGACAGGTACAGCTCGTACGCGCCGCTCTCGCGGACGACGACGAAGTTCGCACGGTCGGCCATCCGCCCAGGATGGTCGACACCTGTCCTGTGTCAAGTGGCCTCGACCATGCACCAGGTGATCTTGACTGGCGCGATCGAACCCGTTGTCACTACGGTCGGCACATGGGAGAACTGCCAGAGAGTGTGGACCGCGAGGTCCTGGACCGCTGCATCCTGGACCGTCGGATCGGCCCGGCGCTCCGGATGATCAGGGACGCGTCCGGCTGCAGGCTCAACGAGGCGCTCGGGATCTTCACCGCGCGATACGAAGAGCTCCGCCGTGACCGGCCGGACGATTTCAAGCTGAGCCGTGAGGAATACGCCCACGAGGTCTACACCTGATCCACGGCCGTCTGGCCGGTCGAACTCGTCCGGCACGCGGCCGTGACCGCCTGTCAGGGGACGGCCCGGAGCTGCCGGCCGACGTGCCCCCTGATCGATCACGAGACGGTGTTCGAGGCGGGACTCGGCCGCAAGCTGGACGGTCTGTCCCCGCGCGTCACGGCGTGAGCTCTGCCCTGGCGGGGGCCGGGGGCCGGGGGCCGGGGGCCGGGGGCCGGGGGCCGGGGGCCGGGGGCGGCTCCGGCTCGGGGGAGGGGGTGTGCGGGAGGCTGCCGTGCGCCCGTGCATCGCACGGGATCGGGGCCGGGGGGCGCAGCGGCGCGCGCACCTGGGTATCGGGAACCGGGTATCGACAACTGGGTGCCGGGTGGCCGCGGGAGGTCCCATGAGTGAGCAGGAAGTGCCGCCGATCTCGATCTTCTACCGTCGTGACGGGTTCGACCCGGGCCCGGCACTGGGCGAGGCCCAGCGGGAACCGGTCCGGCGGGTCCGGGACTTCTGGCTGCACCGGGTCGGCGAGTACTGGCTCGTCACCCGGCACGCCGACGTGCGGCGCGTGCTGGCCGACCACGAGACCTTCGCGATGCACGACCCGGAACGCGCCCCGGTCCTGCCGAACGAGCTCCTCAACATGGACGCGCCGGAGCACACCCGGCTGCGCCACGTCCTGACACCGGAGTTCACCGGGAAGCGGATCCGCTCGCTGGATCCGATGATCCGCACCCTGGTCGGCGAGCTGATCGACGCGATGGAGGCGCGGGGGTCCGCGGCGGACCTGATGGACGACTTCGCCCTGCCGCTGCCGCTCGGGGTGATCTGCGGGATGCTCGGCGTTCCCGACCCCGACCAGGGGCAGTTCCACCACTGGTCCCGCACCACGCTGGACCTCGGACTCCCCATGGAGGAACGGCTCGCGGCCGGCCGGGAGTCGCACGCCTACATGGCCTCGTTGGTCGCGGAGAAGCGGCGCAGCCCGGACGACGGGATGATCGGCATGCTCGTCCGGGAGCACGGCGGCGAGGTGTCGGACTCCGAACTGGTCGGCGTCTGCGAGGTGTTGCTGCTCGCCGGGCACGTCACCGTGTCCAACACGATCGGTCTGGCCGTGCTCGCGCTGCTGTCGCACCCGGAACAGGCCGACCGCCTGCGCGCCGCCGACGACGGCGATCCCGTGATCGACACCGCCGTCGAGGAGCTGCTGCGCTACCTGTCCGTGTCGAGCACCGCGATGGCCCGGACGGCGCGGCGCGACACCGAGATCGGCGGCGTGCCGATCAGGGCCGGTGAGCAGGTCGTCTGCCAACTGCCGGTCGCCAACCGGGATCCGGCCCTCGGCCCCGGGATGGACCGCCTCGACATCGGACGGACCCCCGTGTCGCACGTGACCTTCGGGCACGGCCTGCACCGCTGCCTCGGCGCGCCACTGGCCGGCGCCGAACTGCGGATCGCGCTGCCCGCGCTCCTGCGGCGGCTGCCCGGCCTCGCGCTCGCGTGTCCCGTCGAGGAGGTGCCCTACCGGGTCAACAACGAGGTCTACGGCCTCCACGCGCTGCCCGTCACCTGGTGACGGGTGACGGGTGACGCCGGCCCAGAGCCGCCGCCCCGGGCCCGCCCGCCGCCCAGGGTGGAGACGCGCCCGCCCGAGCGGCGGGTCCGTCCGGCGGCTGAGCGGGTTACGCCGCGGGCAGGACGCGTCGGCGTGGGCCACGCACCTAACGTGGCGTCATGTCGACGACTCCCCGGTGGCGGACCGCCACCCTGCTCGCCGTGCCCCTGGCCGTCCTCCTCCCGCTGGCCGGCCCTCGGCTCGCGCTCGCCGCCTCCCCGGCCGGGGCGCCGCCCGCCGTCGCGGCCCCGTCCGGCCCGTCCGGTCCGTTCGCCGGTGCGGCGGCCGGGGCGCCGCAGGTGCCGGCGCCCACCACGCACCGGCCGATCGGTGCCGCTGCGGTGCGCCTGGTGGACACCGGCCGGCACGATCCCTGGCGGCCGGACGCTGCCGCCCGCGAGCTGATGGCCACTCTCTGGTACCCGGCGCGGTCCGCACACGGCGAGCAACTGCCGTACCTGTCCCCGGAGATGTCCACCGCGCTGTACGGCACGCCGGAGCTCGGCACGGTCCGGACGGGGGTGCGGGCCCGCACGGTTCCCGCGCCCGGGCGGCACCCCCTGGTGGTGCTCTCGCCCGGCTTCGGCTACGACCGTTCCTCGCTCACCGCCCTCGCCGAGGACCTCGCGGCCCGGGGCTACGTGGTGGCCGCGCTGGACCACACCTACGAGACGGTCGTGCAGTTCCCCGACGGCCGGGTGGAGCCCTGCCTGATCTGCGAGGACGTGAACGCCGAGCGGGCGGCCGAGGTCATCCGCAGCCGGGCGAGGGACATCGGCTTCCTGATCGACCGGTTGACCGCGCCCGGTCCCGGGCTCGTCCCCGGGCTCCGGATCGACCGCGACCGGATCGGCGCGGCCGGCCACTCGATCGGCGGCGCGAGCGCCGTCGAGGCGATGCGCGAGGACGGGCGGATCCGCGCCGCCGCCAACCTGGACGGCGACTTCTTCGTCCCGCTCCCGGCCGGCGGCCTCTCCCGCCCGGTGCTGCTGCTCGGCGCGCAGCGGCACGCGGGGGAGTCCCCGACCGCGAACTGGGACGAGGCCTGGCGGCACCTGAGCGGCTGGAAGCGCTGGCTGGACCTGCCGGACGCCGGCCACCTGTCGTTCTGCGACGTGCACTGGCTGGTGGACGCCTTCGGCATCCGTGACCAGCTGCCGCCCGAGAGCGTCCCGGAGCAGTACGGCACCATCAAGGGCGGCCGCGCGCTCGCCGCCACCCGGGCGTACCTCGGCGCCTTCTTCGACCGGCACCTGCTCGACCGCCCGGGCCGGCTGCTGGACGGGCCCTCGGCGGCCTACCCGGAGGTCCGCTTCGCCAAGTAGGCGGCGGGCTCCGGGGGTTCGGCCGACCCCGGTCCTTCCGCCCGCCGGTCCTCCGGCTGCCGTGAACCGGTGGCCGGAGGACCGGCGGCCGGGCTCCGGGGCCGGAGCCGCCCTCGAAGGGTGCCCCGCCCCGCCGCTACCGGTGGGCGAGCGTGGCCGCGACGGCGGCGCGGGCGGCCTCGTACGGGTCGGCGTCGGTGGTCAGCCAGCCGAGGTGGCCGTCGGGGCGGACCAGGGCGGCCGTGACCCCGGACCAGGCGGTGCGCCGGCCCGGTGCGCCGTGGTCGGCCGGCGGCGCGGTGTGGACGTCCAGGCCGGGTGTCACGTCGTGGGCCAGGGCCGCGAGCGGGGACGGCGCGCCGGGGGCGGTGGCGAGGTCGAGCAGGACGTAGCCGCCCCGGCTCCGCAGGGACAGCAGCGTGCCGCCGCCGTGGACGGCGAGGTCGGGGGCGCGGGTGCCGGTGAGCGGGTGGGCGCCGGTCGGCTCGGCGGGCGGGTAGCCGGCGCCGAGCCCGGAGGCGCGCAGGGCCAGGGCGTCGGAGAACTCCGGTACACCGGTGATGAGTTCGCCCAGGAGCTCGCGCATGGCGAGGTTCTCCGGGGTGTAGCTGGTCATCAGGCCGGTCTGGGCGCTGGTGCTGCGCAGCAGGTCGGCGCCGACCGGGTGGCGTTCGGTGTGGTAGCTGTCGAGCAGGCCCTCGGGGGCGGTGCCGGCGAGGGTCTGGGCGAGCTTCCAGCCGAGGTTGCCGGCGTCCTGGAGGCCGACGTTGAGGCCGGGGCCGCCGGCGGGGAAGTGGGTGTGCGCGGCGTCGCCGGCGAGCAGGACGCGGCCGTGCCGGTACTGCTCGGCCTGGCGGGTGGCGTTGCCGAAGACCGAGATCCAGTGCGGGTCGCGCATGCCGAGGTCGGTGCCGGCGATCCGGCGGACCCGGGTGCGCAGTTCCTCGATGGTGGGGACCTCGGGCGGCTCCTGGACGCTGTCGGCGTCGTTGCCGACCACCCGGTGGAGGCCGCCGGGCATGGGGAAGACCATGACGGCGCCGTGCTCGTTGGAGGTGGAGGGGTGGGCGGGCGGTGCGTCGAGGGTGACGTCGGCCATCCAGGCCCACCGGGTGGCGGGGGTGCCGGGGAAGCCGATGCCGGCGGCGGTGCGCACGGTGCTGCGGCTGCCGTCGCAGCCGACCAGGTAGGCCGCGCGCAGCTGCCGGTGTCCGGCCGGGGTGTCGACCTCGACGGTCACCGCGTCGTCGTGCCGGGTCAGTCCGGTCACCCGGTGCTCGCGCAGCAGGCGGACGCCGACGGCCTCGGCGTGGGCGGCGATGAGTTCCTCGGTGCGCACCTGCGGCAGGACGAGGGTGAACGGGTAGGGCGTGTCCAGCTGGGAGAAGTCCATCCGGGTGGTGAGCGCGGCGAAGTGTCCGCTGGGCACCCGGAGGCCTTCGGCGAGGAAGGGCGCCACCAGCCCCCGGGCGGCGAACAGTTCGAGGCTGCTCGGGTGGACGGTGAGGGCGCGGGAGTGCGGGTCGGGCTCGGCCCGGGTCTCCAGCACGGTCACGTCGACGCCGTGGAGCCGCAGTTCGCAGGCGAGCCAGAGCCCGACCGGTCCGCCTCCGGCGATGACGACCTCGTGCGGGGTGTCCCGTGCGGTGCCGGGCGTGGCGGTCGCGGTGGCGGTGCCGTGTGTGGTGGCGGTGGCCTGCGTCGTGGTGCCGGGTGCGGTGCTGTGCGTGCCTTCGGACATGGCGAAGCTCCCCTTCTTGGTCACTGACCAATGACGATGCCTCCAGTAGACTAGGTCAGTGACCAAGAAGCAAACCCCGACCGCCCCCCGGGCCCGGCTCGACCCGGCCGCCGTGGTGCGCGCGGCGCTCGAACTGCTCGACGAGAAGGGCGCCGACGCCGTCTCCCTGCGCGGCACGGCCGAACGCCTCGGCGTGCGGATGAACACCGTGCTGTGGCACGCCAAGACCAAGGCGCGGCTGCTGGAGCTGATGGCCGAGGCGATCGTCGCCGGGGTCGCGCTCACGGACCTGCCCGAGGCCCCGGACGAGCGGGTGCGCGAACTGGCCCGCCGGTACCGCCGCAGCCTGCTCGCCCACCGCGACGGCGCCCTCGTCGTCGCGGGCACCTACGCCGCCGAGCCCGCGACCCTCGCCTTCGCCGAGCAGGTCGTGGCGGCCCTGCTCCGCGCCGGACTCGACGAACGCCGGGCCGCCTGGACGTTCTGGAGCATCCAGTACCTGGTGCTCGGCCTGACGCAGGAGGAGCAGGCGCTCGACGCCTCCGGCGAGGAGCACACCCTCGGCCCGGCCCTGGCCGCCGGGAGCTACCCCGCGCTCGACCGGGTGGTGCCGCACCTGGAGGACACCGCGTTCGACGAGCGCTTCGAGTTCGGCCTCGACCAGCTGCTCCGCCTCCTCGACACGGCCGACGGGTCGTGACGGGCAGGTCGTGACGGGCGCGGAGTGACAGGCAGGTCGTGACGGGCTCGGCGTGACCGGGGGAGGGCAGGAATCTCCGGCGCGGAGGTGGAGAAAGTTCTACTCCGGATACGCCAAGCAGTGTCAATGTGCCGAACCGCCGCCGTTCCTAGCGTGGTCACCAGCTCGCGCGAGGTGCGTGACCCGGTGGTGGGAGTTCGAGTGCAGACTCAAGGGATCGGTCAGGGGACGGCGGCCGTCCGGCTCGTGGCGGTCGAGAAGACGTACGGCAGGGGCGACAACGAGGTGGCCGCGCTCAGGAAGCTGAGCATGACCTTCGACAGCGGCAGCTTCACGGCCGTGATGGGCCCCTCGGGATCGGGCAAGAGCACCTTCCTGCACTGCGCCGCCGGTCTGGTCCGGCCCACGTCGGGCCGGGTGCTGGTCGGAGACACCGACCTCGCGTCCCTGGACGACGTGCGGCTGACCAAGCTGCGCCGCGACCGGATCGGCTTCGTCTTCCAGTCGTTCAACCTGCTCCCGGCGCTGACGGTGACGCAGAACATCGAGCTGCCGCTGAAGCTGGCGGGCCGGCGTCCGAACCGGGCCCGGATCCTGTCGGTGGTCGACCGGGTCGGGCTCGCCGACCGGGTCGGCCACCTGCCCGGACAGCTCTCCGGCGGCCAGCAGCAGCGGGTGGCGATCGCGCGCGCCCTGGTGACCCGGCCCGCCGTGGTCTTCGCCGACGAACCGACCGGCGCGCTGGACACCCGGACGGCGGCGGCCGTGCTCGACCTGCTGCGCGAGTCGGTGACCGCCGACGGGCAGACCCTGGTCATGGTCACCCACGACCCGGTGGCCGCCTCGTACGCGGACCGGGTGGTCTTCCTCGCGGACGGCCTCTTCGTCGACGAGCTGCACCGGCCGACCGCCGAGGCCGTCGCCGCGCGGATGACCCGGCTCGGAGCCCGGGACGGCGTGGGGGCCGGAGCGCGGGACGGCGCGGTCGCCGGGTTCTCCGCCGTACGGCCGGGGGGTGAGCGCTGATGCTGCTGCTGGCCCTGCGCACCCTGAGGTTCCGTAGGACGGGGTTCATCGCCACCTTCGTGGCGATGTTCCTGGGCGCCGTGATCATGACGGCCTGCGGCGGCCTGCTGGAGAGCGGCGTCCGGATGGCGGCCCCGCCGCAGCGCCTGGCCGGCGTACCGATCGTGGTGACCGGCCAGCAGACGTACGGCTCCGCCGCGCTGACCGAACGCGACCGGATCGACCCGGGCGTGCTCGACCGGGTCAGGGCGGTTCCGGGCGTCGGCGCGGCCGTCGCCGACCTGTCGTTCCCCGCGACCCTGGTGGTGGGCGGCAGGCCGGTCGGCGCCGGCTCCACCGGCCGCAACTGGAGCAGCGCCGAGCTGACCCCGTACACGCTGACCCGGGGTACCGCCCCGGGCGGCGACCAGGTGGTGCTCGACGCGAAGCTGGCGGCCGACGCGGGCGCCGCGGTCGGCTCCGGCGTGCAGCTGACCGTGCGCGGCACCGTCCGGACCTTCACCGTCTCCGGCATCGCCGACCAGGACACCGGCTGGTCGCTCGCGCCGAGCCTGTTCCTCTCCGACGCCCAGGCCCGGCAACTGGCTGGATCCGGCGGACGGTTGGACTCCGTCGGTGTCCTGCCCGCGCCCGGCGCCGACCTCGCGGCGCTGCGGCGGGACGTGGGAGCGGCGGCCGGATCCGACGCGGTGGTGCTCACCGGCGAGCGGCGCGGCCTGGCCGACCTGCCGGGCGCGCTCGCCGGCGGGCGGACCGTGATGATCCTGGCGGCGGTCTTCGGCAGCTGGACGGTCCTGATCGTGGTGTTCGGCGTCGCCTCCACCCTCGGCCTCTCGCTCCAGCAGCGGGCGCGGGAGATGGCCCTGCTGCGGGCGATCGGCACCACCTCCCGGCAGCTGCGCCGGATGGTCCTCGGCGAGACCGCCGTGCTGTCGGTGCTCGCCACCGCGTCGGCGGTCGTGCCCGGCTCCGTCGTGGGTGAGCTGCTGTTCCGGCAGCTGGCCGGCAACGGCGTGGTGTCCGAGGGGATCGCCTTCCGGCAGGGCTGGATACCGGTCACCGCCGGCGCCGCCCTGACGATCGCGGCGGCCTTCGGCGCGGCGCTGTTCGCGGGGCGCCGGGCCGCGCGGACCGAGCCGGTCGCGGCGCTCGCCGGGAGCACCCCGCAGAGCGGGTGGCTCACCAGGCCCCGTCTGCTGCTGGCGCTGTTCCTCCTGCTCGACGGCGTGGCGCTGGCGGTCGTCACGGCCACGGTGATGACCGACGGTCCGACCCTGGCGAGCACCGCGGGGCCCGCCTCCGTCCTGTTCGCGATCGGCCTGGCGCTGCTCGCCCCGGGGATCACCAGGGCGGTCGTGGTGGCGCTCGGCCGGCCGGTCCGCGCGCTCTCCGGGCTCTGCGGGGAGCTGGCGCTGCGCAACACCACGGCCGACCACGTCCGGACGGCCGGCGCCGTGGCCCCGATCGTGCTGCTGATCGGCATCGCCACCGGCACCCTGTACATGCAGTCCACCGAGGACCACGTCTCCGCCGGGAGCCGGGCGAGCGGCCTGTCGGCCGACTACGTGCTCGCCTCCTCGACCGGCGGCTTCGCGCCGGGCGCGGTCGGCGCGGTCCGCGCCGTCCCGGGCGTGGCCGGCGCCTCCGAACTGGTCGGCTCCACCGGCTTCGTGGACTCCGCCGGCAGCGGCACCACCGTGGACCTGCGCGGGGTCTCGGCCGAGGGAGCCCGGCAGACCCTGGCGCCGGAGCCGCTGAGCGGATCGATCGGTGACCTGCGGGGCGACACCGTGGCGCTGTCGGAGAAGCAGGCGAAGGACTTCGGCGTCCGCGTCGGGGACACCCTGAGGATCCACTTCGGCGACGGCGCCGCCGCCGGACCGAAGGTCGTGGCGATCCTCGCCGACACCCCCCGGGAGCGGTACCTGCTGCTGCCCTCGGACGTGCTGGCGCCGCACACCACTGCCGGGCTGCCCACCCGGATCCTGGTCCGGGCGGAGGCCGGGGCCGACCCCGCCCGGATCCGGTCCGGTCTCGACGACGTGGCGGCCGCGCTGCCCGGCACCGCGATCGCCGACCGCTCCACGCCCGGCGGCTCCGTGCCGGCCGGCTCCGCCGCCGTCGGCTCCGAGGACCGGATCCGGCAGATCCTGGTCTCCTCGAACTACACCATCGTCGCCATGATCGTCGGCTACGCGGCGATCACCGTGGTCAACAGCCTGGTGGCGGTGACCCGCAGACGCCGGGGCGAGTTCGGCCTGCAGCGCCTGACCGGTGCCACCAGGGCCCAGGTGCTGGGCATGCTGGGCGTCGAGGGCGCTCTCGTCGCCGTCGTCGCGACGGTCCTCGGCACCGCCGCCGCGGCGACCACGATCGTGCCGTACAGCCTGGTGAAGGCCGACTCGGTGCTGCCGAAGGGCCCGATCGGCATCTACCTCGCGATCGTCGGCGGTGCGCTCGCCCTGGTCCTCGGGGCGACGCTGCTCCCCTCCTGGCGGGGCATGCGGACCCCGCCGATCGAAACGGCCAGGTCCGGGGCCTGACCGGGACCTGGCCGCTCCCCTCCCCGGCACGCCCGCCGCGCCGGGGAGGGGAGCGGCCCCGGTGCGGGCTCACCGGGCCGGCCGTCGACCCGCCACCGTCGTTGAGGCCCGCGGAACGTGACGGATCATCGGCATGTCCGACGATCCGTCCAGCTGATAGGTTTTGCACGTACGTACGAACAAGACCGGATCGCTGCTGTCACGAATGGACGATCGCTCAGGTGTGCTTCCCCCACCGCCCTTCCCCCCGCGAGCCCCGGTGAACGCCGGGAACGGAGCGCGAGGGTTCCGGGTCCGGCTCCGCCGGGCCGGCGCCGACCTGGTGGTCGGTGTGCTGATCGCCCTGGGCGCCGTGCTCTCGTTCGGCCTCTTCCTGGTCACCGCCTACTTCGTGATCCTGTTCGTCATCGGCATCGGCGCGATGATGCTGCCGATCGTCACCACGTGGGTCCGCCGGCTGTGCGACGCCTACCGGCGCGCGGCCGCCCGGGCCGGCGTCCCGGTCGCCGTCCCCTACCGGCCGGAGCCCCCGGAGTTCGAGAAGGACATCGTCGGCTGGATCCGGCGCTGCAAGTGGATCCTGACCGACCCGGCCACCTGGCGGGATCTCCTCTGGCTGCTGCTCAACTCGGTCGTCGGCATGATCGGGTTCCTGCCCGCCGCGGTGCTCTACTACGTCCTCGAAGGGCTGGCCCTGGCCCTCGGCCTGTGGCGGCCCGTCCTGCGGGCGCGGGGCACCGGGCGCGAGTACTTCTTCGTCCCGGTCCACAGCGGGCCCACCGCCCTGCTGGCCGCTTCGGCGGCGGCGGTGCTCTTCGTCGCCTGGGTCCGGTACAGCCCGCTCTTCCTCACCGCGCACGCGCACTTCACCCGGCTGCTGCTCGGCCCCACCGAGAGCTCCCGGCTCGCCCTGCGGGTCCGGCACCTGGCCGAGACCCGGTCCGGCGCCGTGGAGACGGCCGCCGCCGAACTGCGCCGGATCGAACGCGACCTGCACGACGGTGCCCAGGCCCGCCTGGTCGGCCTCGGCCTGACCCTCGGAGCGCTCGAACGCCACCTCGGCGGCGAGTCGGACGAAGCCCGCAGACTGCTGCGCGACGCCCGCGCCTCGTCCGTGTCGGCCCTGCGCGAACTGCGCGACCTGGTGCGCGGCATCCACCCCCCGGTCCTCGCCGAACGCGGCCTGGCGGACGCGCTGCGCGCCCTCGGCCTGGCCAGTCCGCTCCGGGTCGAGGTGGCGGTGAGCCTCCCGGGCGAGGTGCCGCCACCGCTCGAATCCGCCCTGTACTTCGCGGTGTCCGAGCTGCTGACCAACGCCCTGAAGCACGCCGACGCCGAGCACGTCGAGGTGACCGTCCGGCACGACGGGGCCGTGCTGCGCGCCCGGGTCGTCGACGACGGCCGCGGTGGCGCCGACACCGCCCGGGGAACCGGCCTGCACGGCATCCGCCGGCGACTGGCCTCCTTCGACGGAACCCTCGGCATCAGCAGCCCGACGGGCGGCCCGACCGCGATCGAGATGGAGATACCGTGCGCGTTGTCCTCGCCGAAGACCTCTTCCTGCTGAGGCAGGGGCTGATCCAACTCCTGGACGCCTACGGCTTCGAGACCGTGGCGGCCGTCGACAACGGCCCCGACCTGCTCGCGGCCGCCGCCGGGCACCGCCCGGACATCCTGATCGTCGACGTCCGGCTGCCGCCGACCTTCACCACCGAGGGCCTCCGGGCCGCCCTCCAGGCCCGGCGCGAGCTCCCCGGGCTCCCGATCCTGGTGCTGTCCCAGCACGTCGAGCAGATGTACGCGCGGGAACTGCTCGCCGACGGCACCGGCGGCATCGGCTACCTGCTCAAGGACAGCGTCTTCGACAACGAGCAGTTCATCGACGCCATCCGCCGGGTCGCGGCCGGCGGCACCGCCATGGACCCCGCCGTGATCTCCCAGCTGATGGTGAGCCACGCGCGCGACCAGCCGCTCGGCTCGCTCACCCCGAGGGAGCGCGGCGTCCTGGAGCTGATGGCCGAGGGCTGCTCCAACACCGCCATCGCGCAGCGCCTCTTCATCACCGAGGGCGCGGCGGCCAAGCACATCTCCAGCATCTTCGCCAAGCTCATGCTGGCCCCGGACAGCGACAGCAACCGGCGCGTGCTGGCGGTCCTCGCCTACCTCAACGCCTGAGCGGAGCGGCCCGGTCGGCCCGACCCACCCGGCCCGGTCGGTCCGGTCGGTCCGCTCGGTCCGGTGGGGGCTCAGCGGTGCCGGGTGTGGACGGAGGCGTGGGCGAGGTCCTCGGCGAGGGTGGGGGAGGGCTGGGGGATCTCGCCGTGGTCCTCGTCGTCGGAGTCGACGGGGAGCTGGTGGACGACCGCGGCCACCCGGGCGGGCAGGCGCAGGGTCAGGCCGTCGTGGCAGGCGGCCAGGGTGTCGGCCCAGACCTCGGGCGGCAGCGGGCGCCCCGGCCAGGGGGCGGCCGGGCGCCGGGGCTCGGCCGCCAGCCGGTCGGCCTGGCTGCGCCAGTAGTCGGAGTCGCGGAACTCGCCGCGGCTGGCGTGCAGGAAGGACAGGCAGCTCGCGGCGGTCGGGCTGCCGCCGCCGGCGGCGAACTGCAGCCAGAACTGGCAGCCGTCCTCGTGCCCGGTCAGGTGGAGCAGCGCGGCCAGCACGAGCGCGCCGCCGGGGTGGATGTGCTGCCGGTTGCCGGTCAGGGCCTTCAGCGAGTCGGCGGCCTCCGGCTGGGCGATGATCAGGGTGGCGGCGAGGTCGAGTTCGTGGCGGGCCTGGAGGTGTTCGGCGCCCAGGGGGGAGCGGGCGCGGACGAGCCGGCGCAGGTCGGGGACGGACACGCCGTCGGGCAGCGGGACCGGTCGGTCGGGTTCGGCGTCGTACCAGTGGTCCCGGTTCCAGGGCGTGGTTGCCCGGCGGTCGTGTCCCCGTGTCACTGCATGTCCCCCATGGTGGTGTCGGCGCCGAGGAGCCGGCGCAGCTTGGTCAGGGCGTGGCTGGTGGTGGTGCGGGCGTTGGTCTCCGAGATCCCGAGGTAGGCGGCGATCCTCGGGTAGTCGAGGTCCAGCATGTAGCGCAGGACGACCAGGTCGTGCTGGCGCTCGGGCAGCCGCAGGATCGCTTGGTAGAGCTCCTCGTAGTCGTTGTCGAGGTTCTCCAGGCTGACGCGGGCCTGGATGTGGGCGTACCGGACGGCGAGGATCCAGGGCGGGGCCTGGCCGGCGCCCAGTTCCCGTTCGGCGATGCAGTTCTTGGCGATCCTCCAGGCCTGGGCCTCGGCGTCGGGCTGCTGCAGGATCCCGAGCCAGTGCAGCCGCAGCTCCCGGTGGATGCTGCGGACCGCCCGCTCGACGAGCTCCGGGTCGTGCAGCCGCTCCTCGGCCATTCCGCGCCAGGTCTTCTCGTGGGTCTCGCAGAACGCGCGGTACGAGACCTCGTGAGTGGGCTGCGTCACTGCCCACTCGTCGTCACTGGTCAATGATCCTCCTCGTCGACCCTGGGGACGACGTCCGGCCGGCCCCGGGTCGGGAACGGTGGGGGTGGGGTGGAGAACGGCCGTCCTCCGTGCATCCATCCAATCGCCCCGGGGTGACCAATGTGAAGGCAATCACAAAAAGGCTTATACGACCTGACAATTGACGATAAGTTAGCTGATGATCTGTCATGTTCGATCGCAAACCATTCACCCCGGGAGTCGGGCCGGTGCTTGATTGCCCGCGACGGGGTGTGGGCATAGTGAACGATGGTCCGCGCCAGGGGTTCGCCACCCCCCGTCACGGGGTCGGCGGCGCGCGCCGGTCCGCGGGCCCGACGACACCGCCGACGCAGGGGGAAACCGCATGGCAGCAGAACAGCACGACGACGCCGTCGCTCCGCCGGAGGCCGAGGTCAACCTCGCCATCCACCGTCCGCACTCGGCGCGGATCTACGACTACTTCCTGGACGGCACGACCAACTTCCCGGCCGACCGGGAAGCCGCCGGGCACGCCCTCGCCGTCTTCCCACAGGCCCCGGCCGCGGCCCGCGCCAACCGGGCGTTCATGCACCGCGCCACCCGGGCGCTCGCCCAGAGCGGCGTCACCCAGTTCCTCGACATCGGCACCGGCATCCCGACGTCGCCCAACCTCCACGAGGTCGCCCAGCGGATAGAGCCGCGGGCCAGGATCGTCTACGCCGACAACGACCCGATCGTCCTCACCCACGCCCAGGCCCTCCTGCGCAGCAGCCCCGAGGGGCGCACCGCGTACGTCCAGGCCGACGTCCGCGACCCCGGCGCCCTGCTGGACAGGGTGCGCGCCACGGACGTGCTCGACTTCAGCCGGCCGATCGCGCTCAGCCTCGTCGCCCTGCTCCACTTCGTCCCCGACGGCGCCCACGAGATCGCCGCCACCCTCAAGAACGCGCTGTCGGCCCGCGGCTCCGCCCTGGTGATCAGCCACTTCACCCCCGACTACGCTCCCCAGTACGCGGCCGGCATCGAAAAGGTCTACCGCGACAACGGCAACCCGGTCCGCGCCCGACCCCGTGACGAGTTCGCCGATTTCTTCACCGGCTGGGACCTCCTCGACCCCGGCATCACCTCCACCCCGCGCTGGCGCCCCGAGCCGGACACCAAGCCGGTCACCGACGCCGAGGCGTCCTGCCTCGCCGCCGTGGCCGTCCGCCCGTGACCAGCCGCTGAATCCAGTCTGGCAGGCGGCCGCCCCCGATGTGAAAAGCCGCCGTGAGGAATTCCCGCCGACGAACTCCCGGCCGGCGGAGGCGCGTTGGCTGGTCCGGGGCGGCGGATCCGTGCGGCGGTGTACACCGGCCGAGCCGCGGTGACACCTCCCCGGGCCGCCCGGCGGCCCGGTCCGCGTCGAACGCCGGCCGGTCCGCCGGGCGCCGCGCCCGTCGAGGCCCCGGCCCGCCCCGCCGGGGAGCCGGTCGAGCGGGGCCCGCCCCGTGTGCTCCCCGGCGCTCGGCCGCCTGTGTGCCCCGCTCGGGCCCCGCCGCCCCGCCCTGTCGGGGCGGCGGGCCCGAGCGCGCCGGCCGCTCTGCCGGTGGACGCCCGGCTGCCGTCATCGCGGCCCTTTCCGGCTTCGGACGTCCCCGGCCGTGCCTCACAGGCAAATGTACGGACAAATAATCTCGATGGCTTGCATGGGATCGCGACGCAGGCCTACTTTAATGTCCGTACATTTACGCAGGGAGGGCAGGGCTCTTGATGACCAAGCACCACCGGATCGTGATCATCGGCGGCGGGACCGCGGGGATCTCCGTCGCCGCCCGGCTCCGCCGGGCCGGTGAGCGGGACGTCGCGGTGCTCGATCCGAGCGATCGGCACTACTACCAGCCGCTGTGGACGCTGGTCGGCGGCGGGCGGGCGCCGCTGTCGGAGAGCATCCGGCCGCAGGCCTCCGTCATGCCCAAGGGCGTCGCCTGGATACGCCGCGCGGCCGTCGCCGTCGACCCCGAGGCCCGGGAGGTGGCGCTGGACGACGGCTCCGCCGTCTCCTACGACCACCTCGTGGTCTGCCCCGGCATCCAGCTCGACTGGGACCGGGTGCCGGGCCTGGAGGCCGGGCTCGGCCGGGACGGCCTGTCCAGCAACTACCTGCCCCAGTACGCCCCCGCGACCTGGCGCTTCATCCGGGAAACCCGCTCCGGAAGCGCCGTGTTCAGCATGCCGACGGGCGCCGTCAAGTGCGGCGGCGCCCCGCAGAAGATCGCCTACCTGGCCGCGGACCACTGGCGCCGGCAGGGCGTGCTCGGAAAGATCGACGTCCACCTGGTGATCCCCGGCGCCGCCATCTTCGGGGTCCCGGAGTTCGCCCGCGTCCTCGAGGGCGTGGTGCGCCGGTACGGCATCAAGGTCCACTACGGGAGCGAGGTCACCGGGGTGCGCCCCGAGGCCCGCGAGGTGGTCGTCACCGACCTGGCGACCAAGGGGACGACGACCCTGCCGTACGACGTCGCCCACGTGGTGCCGCCGCAGAGCGCCCCGGACTGGATCAAGCGCAGCCCGCTCGCCGGTGCCGACGACCCGGCCGGCTACGTCGAGATCGACAAGCACACCATGCGGCACGTCCGCTACCCCAACGTGTGGGCGATCGGCGACGCCGGATCGTCCCCGAACTCCAAGACCGGCGCCGCCGTCCGCAAGCAGGCGCCCGTACTGGTCGAGAACCTCCTCGCCACCGTCAACGGCCGGGAGCCCAGGGCCTCCTACGACGGCTACTCCTCCTGCCCGCTGACCACCGCCCGCAACAAGATGCTGCTCGCCGAGTTCGACTACAGCGGGCGGCCCACCCCCTCGATCCCGGTGATCGACACCGTCCGCGAGCGCACCGACATGTGGTACCTCAAGCGGCGCGGACTGCCGTTCCTCTACTGGAACCTGATGCTCCGCGGGCTCGCCTGACCCGTACCGGGCCCACCGTCCTGTCCCGCACCGCCACCGCACGCCGATGACGCCCGTCGACGACGCCCGTCGACGACGCCCGCCGACGGCGCGTGCCCGCCTGCCCGCGCGACCTCCCGCCGACCGTTCACCGCCCCCGCCGTCCAGGCCGCGGGGCACCACCACCGCCCACCCTCAGGAGCCCCGGATGACGACCCCCGCCGGACCGCTGGTCTTCGTGCAGTTCTACCTCGACTGCCTCTCCCACGCCTCGTACCTCGTCGGCGACCGCACCACCGGCCGGGCCGTCGTGGTCGACCCCCAGCGTGACGTCCAGGAGTACCTCACCACCGCCGAGCAGCACGGCCTGACCATCGAGCGGGTCATCGAGACCCACATCCACGCGGACTTCCTCTCCGGCCACCTGGAGCTGGCCGAGCGCACCGGCGCGCGCATCTCCTACGGCTCCGCCGCCGCGCTGGACTTCGACACCGACCCCCTGGGCGACGGCGAGCACCTCGCCCTCGGCGAGGTCGACCTGGAGATCGCGCACACCCCGGGCCACACCCCGGAGTCGATCTGCGTCGTCGTGCGCGAACACGCCGACGACGCCGTCCCGTTCGGCGTGCTCACCGGCGACACCCTGTTCATCGGCGACGTCGGCCGCCCCGACCTGCTCAGCTCGCGCGGCCGCTCCGCCGAGGAGATGGCCCGCCTCCTCTACCGTTCCACCCGTGCCCTGCTCGCCCTGCCCGACGACACCCGGGTCTACCCGGCGCACGGAGCCGGCTCGGCCTGCGGCAAGAACCTCTCCGCCGAGCTGAGCTGCACGATGGGCAACCAGCGCCGCGGCAACTACGCGCTGGCCGACATGACCGAGGACGCGTTCGTCGCCGTGGTGACCGAGGGCCAGCCCTCCGCGCCCGCCTACTTCGCCTTCACCTCGGTGCGCAACCGTCAGGCCCGTCCGGTCCTGGACGAGTCCGCCCCCGTCCCCGCGCTCACCCCGGAGGCGTTCCTGGAGGCCCGGGCGGCCGGCGCCACCGTGCTGGACACCCGGGACCCGGAGGCCTTCGCCGCGGTCCACCTGCACGGCGCCGTCAACATCCCGCTCGGCGGCCGGTTCGCCGAACTCGCCGGCCAGGTCCTCGACGCCCGGGACACCACCGTGCTGTGCGGCGACCGGGACACCGCGACCGAGGCCCGGACCCGCCTGGCCCGGATCGGCTTCGACCGCGTCCTGGGCGCCCTGGCCGCCCCGGTGGAGGCCGTCGGCGCGGCGCACCTGACCTCCGCCGGGCGGGTGGATGCCGACGTCCTCGCCGACCAACTGACCCTGAACGACGGTGACTTCGAGCTGCTGGACGTGCGCGGCCCGGGCGAGATACGGGAGCGGGGCACGATTCCCGGCGCCCGGCTCGTCCCGCTGCCCGAACTGCTCGCCCGCCTGGGCGAACTGCCGACCGAACGGCCGCTGACCGTGGTCTGCGCGGGCGGTAACCGCTCCTCGGTGGCCGCCTCCGTGCTGCGCGCCCGCGGCTTCGAGGCCACCGACCTGCGCGGCGGTTTCGCCGCCTGGCGGGGCGAGGTCGCTCACCCGGCCGGCCCGGCCCAGGACGGCGTCCCGGCGTGAGCGTCCTGATCACCGCTCTGCTCTGCGGAGCCGTGGTCGGGCTGGCCCTCGGCGGGCTGGGCGGCGGCGGGGGAGTGCTCGCCGTCCCGGCCCTGGTGTACCTGCTGGGCGTCGCGCCCGCCGAGGCCGGGACGGCCAGCCTGGTCATCGTCATCGCCACCTCCGCCACCGCGCTCGCCCGCCACGCCGGCACCGGCACCATCGACTGGCGGACCGGCTCGCTGTTCGCCGCGGCCGGGGTGCTCCCCGCCGTCGGGGCGTCCGCGCTCGCCCACCGCATCCCGCAGTCGGTGCTGACCTCCGCGTTCGCCGTCCTGGCCGCCGTGGCCGCCGCGGCGATGCTGCGCGGCACCCGGACCGCGCAGCCCGTGCCGGGCGCGACGCCCGTGCCGAGCGGGACGCCCGGAGGCGCCGTCGACGACGGTGCCGCCGGCCGGCCCGGGAAACGCGCGGCCCGGGGCGGGCCCCTGGGGACGGTGGCCGCCGGAGCGGGCCTGGGGGCGGTGACCGGGCTGCTGGGGGTCGGCGGCGGCTTCCTCGCCGTACCCGCGCTGGTGTCGGTGCTCCGGCTGCCGATGCGCAGGGCCGTCGGGACCAGTCTGGTGGTCGTCCTGATCAACTCGGTCGTCGCCCTCGGCACCCGGCTGACGGTCACGGGCGTGTCCCTCGACCCGGCGGTCTTCGGGCCCTTCGTGGGCGCGGCCGTCCTCGGGGCCTGGGACGGCAGACGGCTGGCGGGCAAGCTCTCCGGCGCCGCACTGCAGCGGGCCTTCGCCGTCGTCCTGCTCGCGGTGGCCGCCTGCATGCAGATCGGCGTCCTCGCCTGACGGCGCACCTCCCCTGTGCCCGCCTCCCGCTGACCGGCCCCGGCGACCGGCCCCTCGGCGACCGGCCCCCGGCCCTCGGCGCCCGCCTCCACCGGCGGGCGCCGATTTTGTGCCGCCGCCCCGAAGGTACGAACATTCACTGCGTGTCCCGCACGACCCAACCGACCCCTGACCCCCAGGACGGCACCGTGACCCCCGAGCCCGGCCCCAGGCCCCTCACCCGATCCACGGGCAACCCGCTCTGGGCACAGCTGCGCGCCGACCTGCTGCGCCGGCTCGACGAGGGCGAGTTCCGCGACGTCTTCCCCGGCGAGCACGACCTCGTCGCCGAGTACCGGGTCAGCCGGCACACCGTCCGCGAGGCCCTGCGGAAGCTCCGCGAGGAGGGCCTCGTCTCCGCCCAGCGCGGCAGGGCCTCGCGGTTCACCGCGAGCCGCCCGCTGGAGCAGGACGTCGGCGAGGCGTACAGCCTGTTCCGCGCCGTCGAGGAGGTCGGCGCCGTCCAGCGCAGCGTCGTGCGCGCGCTCGACCGGCGCGCCGACGGCGTCATCGCCGCCCGGCTGGGGATGGAGGAGTCCACGCCGCTCGTCTACCTCGAACGCGTCCGCCTCGCGGACGAGGAGCCGCTGGCCGTCGACCGGATCTGGCTCCCCGCGGACGTGGCCCACCCGCTGCTGGACGTCGACTTCACCCACACCGCGCTCTACGACGAGCTCGAACGCCACTGCGGCAGCCGGATCTGCGGCGGCTGGGAGCGCATCCGCGCCGTGGTCCCGGGCCGCGGGGAGCGCATCCTGCTCGACTGCCCCGAGACCACCGCGCTGCTCGCCATCGACCGGCTCGGCCACGACGCCGACGGACGCCTGATCGAGTGGCGCCAGACGCTCGTCCGGGGCGACCGCTTCGCCGTCGCGGCCGCGTTCTCCGCGCACGACTACCGCCTGGGCGCCCCGGTGCAGACGCCCTGACGGGACGGACACCGCGCCCCGCGGCGTTACGTCGCGGGCGGCAGACAGGGCGGGTAGGGGGGCTTCTTGGGCGGCTTGTCCTTGAACACCCCGCCGCACTCCCCGTACCTCCTGGCGTTGCCGTTGTAGACGGCGAGGACGTCGAACACCGTCGGTGTCCCGCCCCTGCGGTAGACGAACCGGGGGGATGACGGCGACCCGATGTCGAGCTTGTCCGCCTTGTACGTCGCCGCTTCCTGGGTCTGGCCGGCCTTCCGGGTGTTCCAGAAGGCGTACTTCGTCATCGTGGACCAGTTCAGGAGGTAGTCGTACTGTTCCACGCTCAGCGTGGTGAGCGCGCCCTGGGTCCCCCACGTGGCCGCGACCGCGCCGGCGACCGCGGCGAACCGGGCGGCCTCGGCGAAGAGCACGGCCGGCTGGCAGAGTTGGCTCCTGTCGGCCTTCTCCGCGTTCCGGGCGAGGGCCAGGACCGCCTTGTTCAGACTGTCGACGGTGATCGGCAGCTTCCCGTTCGTGATGTCGGGGCAGAGCTTCGCGTACTGGGCGCTCGTGATCTCGGGAGTGTTGTCGGGGAAGGGGTACCGGCGCCAGGTCTCACCGGCCTCTTCGAGCTTGACGTACTTCTTGGTGGCCTCGTTGTACAGGCCGATGATGTAGAGGTCGTCCTTGCGCATCAGGAAGGTGACGCGCGTCGTTCCGTCGAGGCCGGCGACCCGGAGCCCGACGAAGTCGTTCTCCGTGTACTTCGTGGGCGGCTGGGGGCTCGGCTGGGCCTTCCTCTGGTCCGTCGACGGACTGATGTGTACCGTTCTGCCGGTCCCGTCGGAGGTCACCGCGTCGACGGCCGGCGCCACGGCGCGGCGGATCGACGCCACGTAGTCGGTGTAGGCCGGGCCGTCCGCCCACTGCCGGGCCCCGAACTCCAGGGACACCGGAGGAAGGGCCTCCGGGGCGGGCGGCGGGTCGGACGGCGCGGTGGCGGAGCAGGCGCAGAGGAGCGCGGCCGCGAGCGCGGTGACGAGGGCCGCCCGGGGCCGGGGAACGGGGGGAACGGGCATGGGTGACGTCCTTCCGGGGCTCGGGAGGCCCTGCGGATCGGGTGCGACGGGTCAGGTGGCCGGGCCCTCGACCGTTGTCGTGGCCGGGGTGGGGGCGGGCGGGATCGCGGCGCCGGTGCCGTCCTTGAGCACGGGGGTGGCCGTCAGGGTCCCGGCGGCGGTGACCCTCCCGGTCAGGGTGACGGTCTGTTCGGCCATGGCGGCGAGCACCGGGACGGCGAGGGTGAGCGCCGTCCGGCCGTCGGGCGTGGTGATCCGGGCGGTGGTGGAGCCGTGGTCGGGGGCGAACCCGGCGCCCTCCAGGGTGACGTCGAAGGTGGCTCCGCGCGCGGTGGCCCGGCCGGTGTTGGTCAGGTTCCAGACGTGGGTGACGTTGTCGCCGACCCGCGGCGCGGTGGGGGAGACGGCCGTGGTGATCAGGACCCGCGGGTCGAGGACGACGGGCACCGGGTCGCTGCCGCCGGAGAGTCCGGTGGTGGTGCCGACGGTGGCGGACCGGGTGACGGAGGGTTTCCGGTCGCCCGGGTCGGGGCCGACGGCGATCCGGACGGCGATCTGGGCGGCTTCACCCGGCGCGACGTCCCCCACCGGGACGGTCCACCGGCCGGGGTGCCCGGGGTCGACGGTGCCGCCGCGCGGGAGGGTGTCCACGGTGGCGTCGAGGAAGGTGAAGTCCCTGGGGAGCGTCAGCACGAAGGAGGTGTTCCGGGCGCTGGACGGGCCGTCGTTGCCGAGCGACCAGACCAGCCGGGTCTCGGCGCCGGCGGCGACCGGGTACGGGAGTTGGAAGGCGTCGATCCGTACGGCGCTGCGGACGGTGACGTCCAGTACGGCGGTGTGCTCGACGAAGTCCGCGCCGTCGGCGCGGAGCCGGGCGACGACGGCCAGCGGTTCGCGGCCGTTGGCGGTGGTGTCCGTCTGGGGCTGTACGCGCGCGGTGACCCGCACCGTCTGCTTCTCCCCGGCGGCGAGGCCGTCGAGGCCGACGACCAGCTGTCCGTCGCTCTGCGACAGCGAGGAGGCGGGCTTGCCGTCGACCCGGACCTCGGTGGCGGTGAGCTCCGGCGGGAGGACGACCCGGAGCGCCGCGGGGCCCGTGGCGCAGGCGCCGGTCCGGCCGGCCGTCCAGGTGAACGCGACGGTGGCACCGGCGTCGACGGCGCGCTGCTTCGCGGTGTCCGCGTCGGGGGTGAGGACCAGGACGGCGTCGGAGTCGATCTCGACGCGCGCCACCGCCTCGGGCAGGTCCTTGACGGTGGCCCGGCCGCTCACCGGGCCCGGCGGTCGGGCGAGGTCGTCGACGCCGGCGGTGCCGGTGGCGGTCACGGTGACGGGAACACCCGGTTTCACGTCGGGCAGGGGTGTCGTGCCGGGGCCGCCGGACGTGCCGGCGCCATTGGAGACGGTGACCTTCGGACTGCCCAGCTCCGGGGGCAGAACGAGCTCGGTGGTGGCGCCGGAGGCCACCGAGGGGCCGAGGTTGACCACCGTCCAGACCAGCGAGGCGGATCGGCCGACCGTCACCGGGCTGGGCCTGCCGGTGCCGGTGACGGTGAGCGTGCTCGCCCGGGTGACCGGGACCGGATGGATCGTGCCGGTGGCCTCGGCGGTACTGCCCGCCTTGGCGGTGGCGGTCACGGCGGGAAGAGGAGTGCCCTCCTCGGCAGTCGGGTCGACGAGGACCGTGACGGTGACCGTGTCCTGCCCGCCCGGCTCCAGCCGGTCGATCGTCGGCCAGACGATCTTCTTGCCGTCCTTCGTCGGGGCTCCGGCGTGCGAGGAGGAGAGGTAGGTGGTGGAGGACGGCAGCTCGGCGGTGAGGTCGATCCTCTCGGCGGCCGGCCCGCCGGTGTGGGTGAGCGTCCACACCAGGGTGAGGTCGCGCCCGGCGATCACCGGGGAGGGGACGGCCGTGCCGGTGAGGATCGACGCCGGCTTGAGCTCGGCCGTCAGGGTGTTCGTGACCTTGGGGGCGTCGGCGGCCCGGGCCCGGGCGGTCGCCGCCAGGGGGCCGGGGGTGCCCTGGTCGACGGTGGCGGTGGCCTCGATCGTCAGCGACGCGCCCTTCTCCAGGGTGCCGAGGCCGTCGAAGACGAGTTCGCGCTTGTCCTCGTGCCAGGCCGCCTGCTGCGAACCGCCCTCGGTGACCTTGCCGGTCGGGGCGGTCAGCCCCTCGGGCACGGTGATCGTGGCGGTGACCGAGGAGGCGGAGGAGGGCCCCTTGGCGGTCAGGACCCAGCGGTAGGTGACCGGCTTCCCGGGATCCGCCGGGTTCGGGGTGACCGTCCCGTTCAGGTCCAGGTTCGAGGTGACCTCGACGGTGGCGGTGGCCGTCCTCCAGACCGGGTAGGCCTGGGCGGAGACGGCGTACGCGCGCGCGGACAGCTCGCCGGTGGCGCAGTCCCCGACGGTGGCCCGGACGGAGACGGACCGCGACGTGCCCGGGCCGAGCTCGGAGATCCAGCCGGTGATCACCCGGGGTGTCGGGAGGGCGTTCAGGCCGTCGACCTTCGTCGGGGTGATGTCCTCGGGCAGGGTGAGGGTGACGCAGACGTTCTTGGCGGCCACCTTTCGGCCGGTGTTCTTGAGGGTCCAGGAGTAGGTGAGGTCCCCACCGGGCTCCACCTTCTCCGGGTCCGCCTTCGCCTCGGTGAACTTCAGACCGGTGGTCCTGTTCTTCTCGTCCTCGTCGTCGTTGTGGTCGTCCTTCCCCTCGTTGTCCCCGCCGCTCGCGCCACCGCCGAACGGGGGCGGGAGGCTGATCGCGGGGAAGCCGGAGGGGAAGTGGTTCGCGGGGCGCTTCTTCTTCTCGGCGGGGACCTCGACGGACTGCCGGACCTCGGTCGAGCCGGTGCCGGTGAACCTTCCGATCACTTCGACCTCGCCGCCGTCCGTGCTGCCGACCACGGTGCCGACGGTGAACCAGCGGCCGTGCGGGTCGGGCGGCAGGTCCACCGGGTCGAGCGTGGCCTTCTGGTCCGTGTCGAGGGTCAGTGCCTTCGGGAGGTCCACCGTGCGGACGACCTTGCGGGCGACGGACGGGCCGGTGTTGACCACGTGCCAGGAGAGGGCGAGCTGGTCCTTCTCCTGGACGGCGGTAGGGAAGCACCGGGTCTCGGTGATCCTGAGTTGGGCCTTCGCCGTCACCTGGGCCGTGGACGGGGCCTCGGCGGTGGTGGCCGGATTCCCGGTCTCGGGATCGGGGGTCTTCGCGTCGGCCCGGGCGGTGGCGATGAGCGCGCCGAGCACGTCCGGGGCGGGCCAGGCGGTGACGGTGAGGTCGATGGGGCGGTTCGGCGCCAGGGCGCCCAGGTCCCATGCGAGCTCGGTGCCGGCGGGGGTGTTCTTCCGGGTGGCCGTCGGCTTGGCGGAGACGAAGGTGGCGTTGGACGGCAGGGTGGCCCGTGCGGTCACCCCGGTGGCCGTGGAACTCCCGGTGTCGGTGAGCGTCCAGCGGAAGGTCGCCGGGTGGTCGCGGTCACCCGCCACGACCGAGGGCGGGTCCGTGGGAGCGCCCCGCAGGGCCAGCTCGGCCTCGGCGGTGACGGTCGTGCTCGTTCGGGAGGCGTCGAACGCGATCGGCCTGCCGGTCGAGGCGTCCAGGGTCGAGGCGGAGACCGTTGCCCCGACGGTCAGTTCGCCGATGGCGTCGGGGGAGACCTTCGCGGTGACGGTGACGGTCACCTCCCCGGGCTCGACCGTGGGCAGTGTCCAACGGACGCTGCCGTCGTTGCGGAGCACACCGTGCCGAGTGGCGGAGACGAAGGCCAGGACCGCGGGCAGTGCCGCGGTGACGGTGAGGTCCCGGACGGCCGAGGGGCCATCGTTGTGGAAGGTCCACGTGAAGGTGACCCGGTCCCGACCGGCGACCGCGGTCGCCGGTCTGGCACCGGCCTCGGTACAGGTGAGCGTGGCGAGTTCCTTGAGCGTCAGGGTGACGGGGACCGCCGCGCTGGTCGCCGGCTTGCCGGTGGCGTCCGTCGTGTCGGACGCGGCGACCGCGGTGGCGACCAGGGTGTCCTGGGCCTTCGCGGAGGCCTGCGCCGTGACCGCCACCGCGCGCGGTTCCTTCGGGGCCAGGAAGCCGAGCTGCCAGAGCACGGTACCGTCGGCCTGCAGGGCGCCGTCCTCGGTGGCCGATTCGAAGACCACTCCGGCCGGCAGGGTGGCCCGTACCGTCGTGTTCCCGGCGACGGACGGCCCGCCGTTCTCCAACTGCCAGCGGAAGTCGACGGGTTGCCCAGCGGCCACCGTGTCCGTGTCGGGGTTGCCGGACAGCTTCAGGTCCACCCGGCCGGTGGGAATGATCGCGAGGGCGGTCCGCAGCGGCTGGTCGGCGGCGGCGATGATGAAGTAGGGGTGCACGGGGACCGAGGTGTCGGTCGGCTGGACCCGGAAGGTCACCACCGCCCTGGTCCTGGCGCCGGGATCCAGGGGCGGCAGCGTGTCGTCGTTCGGGTCGGACTGGCTGCCGGCCTTCCGGCCATCGATGGTGAAGTCGACGAAGTCCAGGCCGGCGCCCGCGTCCCAGCTGCACGGGGTGGCGTCACTCCGGACGGAGCCGGTGTTCGTCACCGTCCAGGTGACCACCACCGTCTCGCCCCCGGCGGGGTCGGGCGGCTGAACGTCGTGTTCCAGGGAGAGGCCGTCGGTCTCCAGGCGCGTCATGCTCCTACTCCTCCTCGTGGACCCCGCGCGGCGGGAAGGACGGCCCGTGGGAAGCACCGGGCGGGCGGGCTCCTCCGCTCTCCGGCGCGGACGGCTTCGCGGAGGCGACGCCGCCGTACCACGGAGCCGGAGGCGCCCCGCAGCGCAGTTGTCACTGTACGAACGGTGTGTGGAGGCCGCCCGGCGAGGCGTCCACTCGGGGGTCCGGCCAAGGTGCCTGCGAAACCCACATTGAGATGATCTTGAAGCCTTGATCCGCCGGCCGGGTCCCCATGAGCGGATCAATATCATCTGGCGTTCTTCCATGTCCTGGCTTGGGGCGTTCCGGTCCCCGCCCGTCGCTCTTCCATGACGATGCCCACCGCGCGGGTGTGCTCCCGTGGTCGTGTTGGCATCGGAGTTGGGCGGTCAGTGGGACATGACGTCGATCGAGCGGACGGCGTATCCGCGGTTCAAGCGGCTGATCACCGCGCGTGAGCTGCACCTGTTCTTCTCGCCGAGCCGTGAGGAGGTCGCGTGGTGCCAGGAGCGCGCGGACAGCGAGGACCACCAGCTGTCGCTGCTGCTGCTCTTGAAGTCCTACCAGCGGATGGCGCGCTTCCCGAAGTGGGAGGAGGTACCGGACACGGTGGTCGACTTCGTCCGCAAGGCGGTGGAACTGCCGGAGGGCACCGCGCCGGGCCGGTACGCCTCGGTGCGGACGGCGGAGGCCCACCGCGGCCTGGTCCGGGCCCGGGTCGAGGGAATCCGGTTCGACGCGGGTGAGGCCCGGCAGGTGGCGCGCGAGGTGATCCGGGCCGAGGCCGGCTCGAAGAACAACCCGGCGGACCTGATCAACGTGGCGCTGGAGCAGCTGGTCCAGAAGGGCCTGGAGCTGCCGGCGTTCTCCACGCTGGACCGGATGGCGATGAGCATCCGCACGGAGGTGAACAGCGACATCTTCACCCGGGTCTACGAGCGGGTCGGCGAGGAGGAACGGGCCGGGTTGCTGCGGCTGCTGACCGTGGTGGGGCTGGACCGCAAGACGGTGTTCAACCAGCTCAAGCAGTCCGCCCAGCGGGCTACCTGGTCGAACATGAGGAAGCTGGCGGACCACCGCAAGTGGCTGGACGGCCTGGGCGAGACCGGGGTGTGGCTGGAGGGCCTGGCGGCGGGGAAGATCGCGGACTTCGCCGGGGAGGCGGAGGTGGCGGACGCGGGCGTGTTGCAGGACTATGCGGAGGTCAAGCGGGTCACGCTGATCGCGTGCCTGGTCCACAAGGCCCGGATGCGGGTGCGCGACGACCTGACCACGATGTTCGCCAAGCGGGTGGCGATCAAGGCGAAGCGGGCCCGCACCGAGCTGGAGGAGATCCGCAGCCGGCAGCAGGCGATCGTGGAGGGCCTGATCGGCAACTACCGCACGCTGCTGCGGCAGGTGGACACGGACGGGCCCGCGCAGAGGGCCCGGGCGAAGGCCGGCGCGCTGACCAAGGAGACCCTGGACGCGCTGGAGGGCCTGGACGAGGCGGCCGGGGCCTCGGAGGTGAACCGGCGCCTGAAGCGGCAGGTCGCGGCGGCGTTCCTGAAGCTGGCCGAGGGCCTGATGGTGCAGTCCAACGGCCTGTTCAGCGTGACCTCGGCGGTGGACGGCTTCGGCGGGTTCGACGCCCAGTACGCCCAGATCGAGAAGGTCTCCGCCCACCACGGCGACAACTGGGAGGTGCTGATGCACGGGCACCTGAAGGCCGACCGCTCGGTGATGCTGAACCTGCTGGAGAGCCTGGACCTGGTGGCCACCAGCGAGGACAGCCGTGTGCTGGACGCCTTCAGGCACCTGCTGCGGTTCCGCAACTCGCGCGACTACATCCCGGTGCGGGGTGTGGACGACAAGGGTCGCGACACCGGGGTGGTGGACATCCGCTTCGCCACCCAGAACTGGCAGAAGATCGTGCGGGACCGGACCCGCCCGAACTCGTACGTGCGCCGGCACTTCGAGGCGATGGTGCTCTTCAACCTCGCCGAGGAGCTGCGGTGCGGGGACATCGCGGTCCCCGGCTCGGAGGAGTACGCCGACTGGAGCCGGCAGCTGCTGGGATGGCGGGAGGTGGAGGAGCGGCTGCCGGCCTACCTGGTCGAGGTGGGCTTCCGCGAAGCAGGCGACGGGACGCCGTTCGACGCCGCCGCGTTCCGGGCCCAGCTGCAGGACCGGCTCACCGAGGCCGCGGCCGCTGCGGACTGCGGCTACCCGGAGAACGAGGGCCTGTTCATCGACCCGAAGACCGGGGTGCCCACGCTGGAGAAGTATCGGGCGGACGAGCGGCGCCCGAGCGCGGTGAAGCTGGAGCAGGCCATCAAGGCCCGCCTGCCCGAGCGGTCGCTACTCGGGGTGCTGGCGCGCACCGCGTACTGGATCGAGTGGTGGCGGCGCTTCGGGCCGGCCTCCGGCCACGACCCCAAGCTCAAGGACGCCTTCGGCCGGTACGTCATCACGACCTTCGTCAACGGCACCAACATGGGCCCCTACGAGGCGGCCCGGCACATCAGCGGGGTGAGCGGGCACGAGCTGTCGGCCACCGCGAACCGGCACTTCACCGTCGCCAAGCTGAACCAGGCGATCACGGACGTGGTCAACGCCCACGGCCAGCTGGACATGTCCCGGGCCTGGGGCGACGGCACGGCGGTGGCAGCCGACGGCACCCACATGGACACCTACCTGAACAACCTGGTCGCCGAGACCTCGATCCGCTACGGCCGGCCCGGCGGCATCGCCTACCACCACGTCGCCGACACCTACATCGCGCTGTTCACCCACTTCATCCCCTGCGGCGTGTGGGAGGCGGTGTACATCATCGAGGGGCTGCTGAAGAACGAGTCCGAGATCCAGCCGACCACGATCCACGCGGACACGCAGGGCCAGAGCTACCCGGTGTTCAGCCTGGCACACCTGCTGGGGTTCGAGCTGATGCCGAGGATCAGGAACTGGAAGGACCTGGTGTTCTTCCGGCCCACCCGGCAGACCTCCTACGTCCACATCGACGCGCTGTTCGGCGAGGCGGGGCGCAACGTCATCGACTGGGACCTCATCGAACACCACTTCAAGGACCTGATGCGGGTCGCGCTGTCGGTGCGCGAGGGCACCGTCTCCTCGGTGCTGCTGCTGCGGCGCCTGCGCTCCGGGTCGCGCAAGAACGCCCACTACGCGGCGTTCCGCGAGGTGGGCCGGGTGATCCGCACCATCCAGTTGCTGCGCTACCTGACCGATCCGCAGATGCGCCGGCGGGTGACGGCCGCGACCAACAAGGTCGAGGCGTACAACGGCTTCTCCGAGTGGGTGCGGTTCGGCAACCGGGGCGTCATCACCGACAACGACCCGGTCGAGCAGGAGAAGGCGGTCAAGTTCAACGCCCTGCTCAGCAACTGCCTGATCTTCCACAACACCCTGGACATCGCCCAGGCGGTGCGCGAGCTGCAGGCCGAGGGCTGGAAGGTCGAGCCGGAGGACCTGGCGGAGGTCTCGCCCTATCTGACCGAGAAGATCATGCGGTTCGGCGAGTACTCCACCCACGAGCTCGACCTGGCGCCGGAGGCGTACGAGCAGCACCTGGACGTCGACTTCACCAAGTTCGACCCGCAGAACCACACCGAGGCTTCCTGACGGTCCGCCCCGCTGCCGGCCTCGGTCGGCCGACCGACGTCAGAGCCGCACAGTGTGATGCCGTGCCGGGTGTTTCGGGCAGGACGGCACCATTCGGGCTGGACCGGGCAGCTACCTGCGCTTCCTCAGCCACAGAACCACACCCACGATGACCGCGAGGGCGACGACGCCAAGGACGGGACCGCCGAGGGTGAGAAGGCGCTGAAGGGAGGTCGCGGCGAGGTATCCGGTGCCGGCTTCGGCGGCGGCCCACAGGCCGGCGGCGACGGCGCTGTAAGGGGCGATGCGCCGGTAGGGCAGCCGGGTGGCGCCGGCGAGGTGGGGGGTGAGGGTGCGGACCATCGGCAGGAAGCGACCGAGGAAGACGGCGCGGCCCGCGTGGCGGGTCATAAGGGTTTCGGCGTGCTGCCAGGCGGCGGCGGGGATGCGGGCTCCGATGCGGCCGGTGCGCAGGCGCTCGCCCAGGAAATCTCCGGTGCGGTGGGCGAGGTAGTCGCCCACGACCGCCGCCCCGGCGGCGGCCGCGATGACGAGGGGAAGGCTGACGGTGCCGGCGCGGGCCATGGCGCCGACCGTCAGCAACAGGGCGAGGGTGGGGGTGAACGCGCCCAGCAGCAGGGCCGACTCGGCGCAGACGACCAGGGCGAGCACCGCGTACACG
Source organism: Kitasatospora sp. NPDC002543 (assembly GCF_053594915.1). Lineage (NCBI taxonomy): Bacteria > Bacillati > Actinomycetota > Actinomycetes > Kitasatosporales > Streptomycetaceae > Kitasatospora > Kitasatospora sp. NPDC002543. The sequence goes on from NZ_JBSFWR010000034.1 coordinate 61,995, forward strand.
GCGATCGGAGGCAGGTGGGCGAGGGCGTCGGTAAGGAAGTTCATCGCCGGACACCGGCCCGTCGGCTGTCTCGTCTGAGGGAGACATTGTGCGTGCGCTCCCGGTCACCGGGGGTCTCGGGGCGCCGCAGTTCCCAGACGTGGGCCGGGGGCAGGTTGGCGAGGACCGTCCAGCGGCCGGCGGCGTAGCGGTGTTGGTAGGCGGTCATGATCTCGTCGACGGCGGCGTGGCGGCGCGTTTCGGCGCGGGAGGAGAACAGGGTGCGGGCCTTGCGGGTGCCGAGGTAGGCGAAGTAGGAGAGGGTGCCGCCGGGGTGCAGGAGGTCCATGTAGCGGGCCATGATCTTTTCGACCTGGTCGGGGGTGAAATTGGTGAGCGGCAGGCCGGAGACGATGACGTCGTAGCGGCGGTCGGTGTCCAGGTCCTCGACCAGGGCCTGGTGGACGGTGACCTGGGTGTGCCGGGCGGCCCGGGTGTCGACGAGGTGCCGGAGCCGGGGGGTGAAGCGGGGGTTGGCCTCGACGACGTCGAGGCGGCTGCCGCGGGGCAGCTGGGGCAGCAGGGCGCTGGTGACCGCGCCGGTGCCGGCACCGGCCTCCAGAACGGCCAGTGGGCGCGGGGCACGGACGCGGACGGGGTCGGTCAGGGTGCGGGCCAGGGCCTTGCCGCTGGGGGCGATGGCGCCGGTGGTGCGCAGGTCGCGCACGGCTTCCCGCAGGAACGCCCAGCCATCCGTACGGGTGCGTGTCGCGGCGGTGGCCCGGTTCGTGTCCTGCTTGTCGATGTGGTTCATGGATTCCACGGTAGGAACCGGGAAGGGGCCACGGTTCGGCCGTTGTGCGACGCCTACCCCCTACGAAAGTAGGGGTGTGGCGGTAGCCGATCGTCGCGGGGTGCCCGCGGTGGCGGTGCCTACGATCGGCAGGGTGAGCACACGATCAAGACCCGGCTGGGCAGCCCTGACACGCGCGGTGTTCCTGGCGCTCCTGGTGACGGCCGCCACGGCCAACGCCTCGACCGTGGCCGGCGGCCGCTACACGGTCCCGGTGTTCGCCGTGGCGCTGGTGTGCGCGGTGGTCCTGACGGTGCCCGCGTTGCGGTGGCCCGCCGCGCCCGCTGTCGCCACCGCGGCCGTGGCCTGGTGGGGGTGGCCCCTCGCACCGCTGCTCGCGGTCGCCTCGTTCGATCTGGCGCTCGCCCGCCGCACGCGGGTCGCGCTGGTCTGCATCGCCGTCGCCCTGAGCGCCAACCTGCTCGGCGTCGAGGCCACGTCCGTGTGGAACGGGCGGCAGTGGGTGGCAGCGGTGACCGTCCTGCTGTTCGCGCTGGTCGTCGGCCTGTGGCAGGGCAACCGCCGGCGCCTGCTCCAGACGCTCGCCGACCAGGTCGAGCACCTGCGCACCGAGGCCCGGCTGCGTGAGGAGGCCGCCCGCGCCGCGGAGCGGGCCCACATCGCCTCCGAGATGCACGACGTCCTCGCCCACCGCCTCAGCCTCATCGCCCTGCACACCGGCGTCCTCGTCACCCGCAGCCCCGACCTCCCCGCCCCGGTCGCCGAACGCCTCGCCCTGCTGCGCGGCGCCTCCACCGAGGCGCTGGCCGACCTGCGCGAGGTCCTCGGCGCTCTACGCGAGCCTGACACCGCAGGCGAGGGCGCCGCGCTCGAACCGGCGATACGGGAGGTTCACGATCTGGTCGAGCAGGCGCGCGCCGCCGGACAGGCCGTCGAGCTGACGGTCGACGGCCAACCGGAACAGGCCCCGACCACGCACCGCCTGGCCGTCTACCGCATCGTCCAGGAAGCGCTGACCAACGCCCGCAAGCACGCCGAAGGCGCCCGGGTCACCGTGCGCGTCGACTACCGGCCGCCCGCGACCCGCGTCGAGGTCACCAACAGCGCCGGCGTCCCCGGCGCGAACGCCTCCTCCGGCTCCGGCTACGGACTCGTCGGCCTGCGCGAGCGCGTCAGCGCCCTGGGCGGCGACATGGACACCGGACCCGCCGGAGCGGGCGCCTGGCACCTGGCGGCCCGCCTTCCCCACCCCACCACCCTCGACCAGAACGGCCCCCGCCCATGATCCGCGCGATGATCGTCGACGACGACGCCCTGGTCCGCCTCGGCCTGACCGACCTCCTCGACGGCGACCCCGGCATCGAGGTCGTCGCCCAGGCCGCCGACGGCCTCCAGGCCGTCGAACAGGCCACCGCCCACCGCATCGACGTCGCCCTCGTCGACGTCCGCATGCCCCGCATGGACGGCATCACCGCCACCGCCCGCCTGCGCGCCCTGCCCCACCCCCCGAAGGTGATCACCCTGACCACCTTCGACCTCGACGAGTACGTCTACAACGCGCTCGCCGCCGGCGCCGACGGCTTCCTCCTCAAGGACACCGACCCCGTCGAGATCCTGCGCGCCGTCCACCTCGTCGCCGCCGGCTCCGCCATGCTCCACCCCGCCGCCGCCCGCCGCGTCATCGACCGCTACCACGCCACCAACCGACCCGTCGCCGCCTCCGCCCAAGCCCGCATCGAACGCCTCACCCCCCGCGAACGCGACGTCCTCGCCCTCCTCGCCCAAGGCGAGACCAACGCCGACATCGCCACCCGTCTGGCCATGCGCGAAAGCACCGTCAAAGCCCACGTCAGCCGCATCCTGACCACCCTCGACGTCACCAACCGCGTCCAGGCCGCCCTCCTCGCCCGCGACGCCGGCCTCACCACCTGACCGCACAGCCACCGCTCCCAGCGGCAAAACACCGGGCGCCCGAACGAACACCGGCCCGGTCCGGAGCGACCGACCTGCCTGCCCCACGCAGTGTCGTGCTCAGCCCCCGCCGGCCTCTCACAAACGACCCTTTCCGGGAGCAAGATCGGAAACGGTCGCCAGGGGCGGCCGGGACGCCCGATCGGTTCTCAGAACTCGTTCTCACTCAAGTAACGGCGGACCCCTGTTCTGGGAATGGTTTGTGAGAGAATTTCGGGCGTGACGGACCCTCAGGACACCACCAACAGCGACGCCGACGACGTCGAGCGCCACGACTGCCCGCGCTGCGGTGTCCAGCCCGGCTCACCCTGCCGATCCCGCTCGGGCGCCGTCGCCGGGATCTACCACACCGGCCGGTTCAAGAAGGTGGCCCGGCTCGCCAAGCTGCTGCGGGTGCCGACCCCGGCCGACCGCGGCCCCGGCCAGCCCTGGCGGCCCGGTACCCCGCCGCCGTCCGCGCCCGAGACGGACACCCCCGGCGCGGACATCCGCATCGGGTACGCCCGGTGCAGCCACCTCACCCAGGAACTGCAGTCGCAGCTGGACGCGCTCAGCGCGCACGGCATCCCGCGCGACAAGATCTTCTCGGAGAAGATCAGCACCCGCATCCGGGTCCGCCCCCAGTTCGAGGCCGCCCTCACCCTCGCCCGCGAGATCAAGGCCCACGCCCCGCACTGCCGGGTGCTGTTCACCGTCTACGAGATGAAGCGCCTCGGCCGCGACGCCGCCGAGCTCACCGCGCTGGCCGACCACCTCACCGCCCACGGCCTGGTCCTGGAGATGCTCGCCGGCCCGCTGCCCGGCATCTACGACCCGTCCGGCCCCGGCCGGATGCTCTTCGGGTTCTTCGCCGCGATGGCTGAGACCGAGCGTGAGAGCATCCGCGAAGCCACCCTCGAAGGACTCGACGCCGCCGCCCGCAAGGGCAAGCACGGCGGCCGGCCGCCCGTCATCACCGACGACATGCTGCACACCGTGCTGCGGCGCCGGGCAGGCGGCGAGTCCGTCGAGCAGATCCGCCCCGACCTGATCATCCCCACCGGCAAGCGCAAGGGCCAGAACCCCGGCCTGGCCAGCATCTACCGGGCGCTCGCCGAGCACGAGAAGCGCCAGGCGTACCCCGAAGCCGTCGCCCAGGCCCAGGCCGACTTCGCCGCCCTCCAGACCAACTGACGGCAGATCGGCCTACAAGATCATCTCAATGTGGGTTTTGCAGGCACCTTGGCCGGACCCCACTCGGGGGCTCGTGGTGGCGACCGCCGGCGGGGTGCCGGAACCACCAGCCTGTTCCTGGTCGACCGGAACGGCCTGCTGACCGAGACGAAGGCGACGGGCGACGGCCGGTGCGCAGCGGGTGGCCGAGGGCTCCGAGCCGGCGGTGGTGGACCACGACGGCGTCACCCGCGTCTACACGGTCCGCCGGAGCGACGGGAAGCTCCAGGAGACCGCGCTGCGGAACGGTGCGTGGAGCACCGCGGTCGTCGAGTCGGGGTGAGCGGGGTGCGCGGGAAGGCCCGGACGGCGCCGGCCGTTCGGGCCTTCCCGCTCGCCCCGGGCCGGCGCCGCCGCCTCAGTCGCCGCGCCGGTGCGCCGTCACGGCGTGGACGACGGTCGGCTCCCCGGTGAGCAGTTCGCGGGCGTCGGCCTCGAAGACGTGGTCGGTGCCGGTGTAGCGCTCGTGGTGCTGGGCGCAGTGCTCCGACCACGAGACCACGGTGAAGGTCTCGACGAACCGCTCCGGCCGGGCGGCGTCCCGGTACAGGCCCCAGGTGACGGCGCCCGTCCGGCGGCGGGAGGCCTCCACCTTCCGCATGGCCGCGACGAACGCCGGGGCCCGCTCGGCCCGTACCTCGTACGTCACGGTCACCAGGACCGGCCCGTCCTGCGGCGCCGGCTCGACGGCCAGCCGGGGTTCGGGCCAGGCCTCGGAGAGCGTCGGGTCGTTCCGGCCGCCGAGCAGGGGCAGCCGGCGCAGCGACAGCGCCCCGCCGAGGAGGGACAGCGCGGCCAGGAGCATCGCCGCGGACACCCCGGCGTGCTGCGCCACCTGACCCCAGACCAGCGAGCCGACGGCGCTGCCGCCCTGGAAGACGAGCAGGTAGAAGGCCGAGGCGCGGGCCCGCACCCACGCCGGCAGGGCGACCTGGAGGCCCGCGTTCAGGGTGGACAGCGCGGTGATCCACGCCGCTCCCGCCAGGACCAGGGCCGGGAAGGCGATCAGCACGCTCCCGCCGACGGCCAGGGCCGCCAGCGCGCCCGCGAAGGCGGTCCCGGCGAGGGCGAGCGCGCCGTCGCCGCCGACCCGCCGCGACACCGCCGGCAGTACCGCCGCTCCCGCGACCGCTCCCAGCCCCACCGCGCCCAGGAGAACGCCGTAGCCGGCCGCGCCGAGACCGAGGGACTCGTGGGCGGACACCGGCAGCAGCGCCCACAGGGCGGAGGCGCCGGGCACGAACAGGGCGCTGCGCAGCAGGATCCGGCGGATCCGGGGTGCACTGCGCACGTACCGGCCGCCGGCGCGCATGGCCGCGAGCAGGTGCTCGCGCTCCTGGCCCGACCGGGGCGCCCGCTCCCGGGCGCCGGCCCGCCAGCCGGCGAGCACGGCGAGGATCGCGAGGAAGGAGGCGGCGTTGACGGCGAAGGTCCAGCCCACCCCGAGGGCGGCGACGAGGAGCCCGCCGAGGGCCGGGCCGACGGCGCGCGCGAGGTTCATGTTGACCGCGCCCAGCGCCGCGGCCTGGCGCAGCTCCTCCCTCGGCACCAGCGAGGGCTGCACCGCCTGCCAGGCCGGGCCGTTGAGGGCGTTGCCGCAGCCCAGGAGGAAGGTGAGGGCCAGCAGCGTCCAGGGCCCGAGCACGCCCGTGAAGGCCAGTGCGGCCAGTGCCGTGGCCACCACGGCCATGGCGGCCTGCATCACCAGCAGCAGGCGGCGCCGGTCCACGAGGTCCGCGAGGACGCCGGCGGGCAGGGCGAGGAAGAGCACCGGCAGGCCGGCCGCGAGCTGGACCATGGACACCTGGGCCGCGCCGTGGCCGACCAGCAGCCACTGCGCCCCGACGGTCTGCATCCAGCTGCCGACGTTCGAGGTGAACTGGGCCAGCCACAGGTCGCGGAAGACGCGTCGGCGCAGCGGCGACCAGGCCGAACCGCTCGCGGTGGCGTCCTGTCCGTCATCGGTCCCGGTCATCGACGCACCACTCGTCCGCTCCGTTCTGTTGCGCCCTGTCGGGCGGTGCCGGGTGAGCCCCCGGCTCCCTGCCCCCGGGAACGCTAGGGCCGCGGGCCGCGGCGGGCTTGACCGTCAGCGCCCACCGCTGTGCCGACCCCGCACACCTGCGGGCGGCATGGCCCCCGGCCCCCGTTTTTGCTACAGATCGAGGAAGGTTCGCCGGGCGATCCCTACGCCGGTCGGTGGCCGGAGGGCCCGGTGCGCCGGGAGAATCGTCCCCCGTGGGTCGCCGCGCATCCCTTGGCGGCCCACGGGTTCCGGACTGTCCGGTGCCGTTCGAAAGGCAGCCATGCACCCCACCCGGCCCACCGTCGTGCTCGTCCACGACGGCTGTTCCGACGCCAGCAGCTGGTTCGGCGTCATCGCCGAGCTCCACTGGCGCGGTCTGACGGTCCTCGCCGCCGCGAATCCGCTGCGGGGGCTGGCCCATGACGCCGCCTACCTGGTCTCCGTCCTCGCGGGCGTCGAGGGCCCGGTCGTCCTGGTAGGCCACTCCTACGGGGGTGCGGTGATCACGGAGGCCGGGGCGGTGGCCCCGAACGTGGTCGCGCTGGTCTACGTGGCCGCGTACCTGCCCGACGTGGGGGAGAGCCATGACGTGCTCGCGGGCCGCTTCGCGCCGTCGCCGCTCATCCCGCGGCTGCGGCGCACGGAGTTCACCACCGGCGGCACCGGGCGGGCGGCGGAGCTCACGGTGCCCGCGGAGTGCTTCCGGCCGTTCGTCGCCGCGGACCTGGACGAGGAGGTGGCGCAGGTCCTGGCTGTGCTCCAACGGCCGGTCGCGGAGCGGGTGTTGACGGACGCGCCGACGGCGGCCGGCTGGCGCACCCTGCCGACGTGGGCCCTGGTGACGGGTGCCGACCGGGCACTGCCTCCGGCGGTCCAGCGCTTCACGGCCGAGCGGGCCGGCGCCACCGTCCTCGACCTCCCCGAAGTCTCCCACAGCGTGGCCGTCTCCCGGCCGACCGCGGTCGCGGAGCTCATCCACGACGCCGTCAGGGCGGGTGCCGCCGCGCACTTCCGGCCCGGCCGGGAGTGACGGGGCCCCGAGCCGGCCCCGAGCCGGCCCCGCCGCAGGAGCCTCCGCTCGTCGGCGGGCTCCACCCCGCGGGCTCCACCCCGCGGGCACCACCCGTGCCGGTGGTGCGGAAGACAATTGTTGATGATTAAACTATAGTGAGCGTGGCGCCGCCGCCCGTGGAATCGCTCCCGGTGCCGTGCACGCCGACGGCGATCAGCCGCAACCCGCAGGAGGAACGATGGAACAGCCCGTCAGCGACAACGTCAGCGACAACGCCGAGAAGTCGCGTTTCGAGATCAGTGACGGCGGGGAGCTCGCCGGATTCGCCGAGTACCACCGGTCCGGCGGCGAGATCGCCTTCATCCACACCGAGATCGACCCCCGGTTCGAAGGGCGCGGCCTGGGCGGCCGCCTGGTGCGCGCGGCGCTGGACACGGCACGCGAGCAGGGGCTCGCCGTCCTGCCCTACTGCCCCTTCGTCCGCGGCTGGATCACCAAGCACCCCGAGTACGCCGACCTGGTCCCGGCCTCGCACCGGGCGCGCTTCGGCCTCTGAGGCACCCGGCCGTACGCCGAACGGGTTCGGGCCCCGGGTGGGAGACCACCCGGGGCCCGAACCCGTTCCGCTGCGCGGGTCCGCCGGCCGCCGATGTGCGCTGCGGGGCAACCGGCCATGCGCTGCGAAGACCCCCGTCCGCCGTCCACCGCCTAGGTTTCGCCGGGTGGCCCGGCCGGGCCGCGTCCACGCAGAGGAAAGGTGACAGCCCATGCAGTTCGGGATATTCAGCGTCGGTGATGTGACGGTCGATCCGACCACGGGGCGGGAACCCACCGAGCGCGAGCGGATCAAGGCGATCCTGGCCATCGCGCTCAAGGCCGAGGAGGTCGGCCTGGATGTCTTCGCCCTCGGCGAGCACCACAACCCGCCGTTCGTCCCGTCCTCGCCGACCACCATGCTGGGCTGGATCGCCGCGAGGACCGAGCGGATCGTCCTCTCCACCGCGACCACGCTGATCACCACCAACGACCCGGTGAAGATCGCCGAGGACTACGCGATGCTCCAGCACGTCGCCGACGGCCGCGTCGACCTGATGCTCGGGCGCGGCAACACCGGCCCGGTCTACCCGTGGTTCGGCCAGGGCATCCGCCAGGGCATCCCGCTCGCGGTCGAGAACTACGCGCTGCTGCACCGGCTGTGGCGCGAGGACGTGGTCGACTGGGAGGGCCGCTTCCGCACCCCGCTGCAGGCCTTCACCGCCACGCCCCGGCCGCTGGACGGCGTGCCCCCGTTCGTCTGGCACGGCTCGATCCGCAGCCCCGAGATCGCCGAGCAGGCCGCCTACTACGGCGACGGCTTCTTCCACAACAACATCTTCTGGCCCCAGGAGCACACCCGGCGGATGGTCGAGCTCTACCGCGAGCGCTACGCGCACCACGGCCACGGCACGCCCGAGCAGGCGATCGTCGGCCTCGGCGGCCAGGTGTTCATGCGGAAGAACTCCCAGGACGCGGTGCGCGAGTTCCGCCCGTACTTCGACAACGCGCCGGTCTACGGGCACGGGCCCTCGCTGGAGGAGTTCACCGAGCAGACCCCGCTGACCGTGGGCAGCCCCCAGGAGGTCATCGAGCGCACCCTCGGCTTCCGCGAGGCCGTCGGCGACTACCAGCGCCAGCTGTTCCTGATGGACCACGCCGGCCTGCCGCTGAAGACGGTGCTGGAGCAGCTGGACATCCTCGGCGAGGAGGTCGTGCCCGTGCTCCGCGAGGAGTTCGCCAAGGGCAGGCCCGCGACCGTTCCCGACGCCCCCACCCACGCCGCGCTCCGGGACGACGTCCCCGCCGCCTCCTGACCAGGACGGACCTCCCTCATGGAAACGACCTCGCCGACCACCCTCGCCGTGATCTCGGGCGGGCTCAGCCTGCCGTCCTCCACCCGCCTCCTGGCGGACCGGCTGACCGACGCCGCCTCCGCCCAGCTGACCCGGTCCGGCCGTGAAGTCCGGGTGCTGCTGCACGAGTTGCGCCCGTTGGCGACCCCCATCTCGCACCACCTGCTCTCCGGCTTCCCCTCGAAGGCGCTGGGCGAAGCACTGGAGGAGGTGAGCAGGGCGGACGCGCTGATCGCGGTGTCCCCGATCTTCTCGGCCTCCTACAGCGGCCTGTTCAAGTCCTTCTTCGACCTGCTCGACCCCGGAGCCCTGGCGGGCAAGCCGGTGCTGATCGCCGCCACCGGCGGCACCGCGCGCCACTCGCTGGCCCTGGAGCACGCCCTGCGCCCGCTCTTCGCCTACCAGCGCGCGCTCGTCGCGCCGACCGCCGTCTTCGCGGCCTCCGAGGACTGGGGCGGCACCGGCGACAGCCACACCGACAGCCTGCCGGGGCGGATCGAACGGGCCGGGGCGGAGCTCGCGGCGCTGGTCCTCGCGGCCCGGGCGACCCCGCGACCGGCCGACGGCCCGGCGGTGACCCCCTCCGCGCTCGGCTTCCACTGACCCGGCGCACACCCCGGCTCCCGCTCCGCTCCCGCCGTCACCTCCGCGACGGCGGGAGCGTCCGGCGCTCCGGGGGGGCACCTCCCGGGACGGGCGGTCGCGCGGCGACGGTCGGCCGGTGCGGCCGGGCGGACGGGCCCGTGGCGCGGACCGGGCCCTGGCGGCGGGCGGGCGGGGGCGGCCTCTTACCATCGGTTGGCACTGTTCGACGGACGCCGGTGCCGGCCCGGCCGGGTGCCTGCCGTCCGACACCGAGGAGGAACCCTCATGCAAGCCCGGAAGATCGGGGCGGCCGCCGCGTCGGCGGTGGCGCTCCTGGCAGCCCGTGACCTCGTGCAGAAGAAGCACGCGCTGCTCCGGAACTTCCCGGTGGTCGGGCACGCCCGGTACCTGCTGGAGCGGATCGGGCCGGAGCTCCGGCAGTACATCGTGACCTCCAACGAGGAGGAGCGCCCCTTCAGCCGTGACCAGCGCACCTGGATCTACGCGTCGGCGAAGGAGGAGAACAACTACTTCGGTTTCGGTACCGAGGTCGACGTCGCACACGTCCAGGGCCACGCCTACCTGAAGCAGCGCACCTTCGCCGGGCCGCTGCCCGACGCCCACGACCCGCAGGCCGCCCTGCCCTCGGCCAAGGTGCTGGGCGGGCCGCGCGGGCGCGCCAAGGCCTTCCGGCCGGCCAGCGTGGTGAACATCTCGGCGATGAGCTTCGGGTCGCTCTCCGGCGCGGCCATCACGGCCCTCAACAAGGGGGCGGCGCAGGCCGGCGCGATGCACAACACGGGTGAGGGCGGCCTCTCGCCGCACCACCGCAACGGCGGCGACCTCGTCCTCCAGCTCGGCACGGCGTACTTCGGCTGCCGCAACGAGGACGGCAGCTTCAACCTGGAGAAGCTGAAGGAGGTCGTCGCCGGTGCCCCGGTCAGGGCGATAGAGATCAAGCTCTCCCAGGGCGCCAAGCCCGGGCTGGGCGGGATGCTCCCGGGTGCGAAGGTGACGCCGGAGATCGCCGGGATCCGTGGCATCCCGGTCGGCAAGGACTGCGCCTCCCCGTCGCGGCACACCGCCTTCGGTGACGTCGACTCGATGCTCGACTTCGTCGAACTGCTCGCCACCGAGACCGGCGTCCCCGTCGGGGTCAAGAGCGCGGTCGGGGACCTGGGCTTCTGGCAGGAGCTGGCCGCGCTGATGGCGCGCGGCGACCGCGGGGTCGACTTCGTGACGGTCGACGGCGGCGAGGGCGGCACCGGGGCGGCGCCGCGGATGTTCGCCGACTCGGTGTCGCTGCCGTTCCGGATGGGCTTCTCCCGGGTCTACGGCACCTTCGCCGAGCTGGGGCTGACCGATGACCTGACCTTCATCGGCTCCGGCAAGCTCGGTCTGCCGGAGAACGCCGCGGTCGCCTTCGCCCTGGGCGTCGACATGATCAACGTGGCCCGTGAGGCGATGCTGTCGATCGGCTGCATCCAGGCGCAGAAGTGCCACACCGACAAGTGCCCCACGGGCATCGCCACCCAGAACCCGTGGCTGGCCCGGGGCGTCGACCCGGCCTCGAAGTCCGCCCGGGCCGCGGTCTACCTGCGCACCCTGCGCAAGGAGCTGTTGAAGGTCTCGTCCGCCGTCGGCGTGGCGCACCCGGCGCTCATCACGGCCGACGACATCGAGATCATGAACGGCGACTACGAGGCCCGCACCCTGGGCGGGGTCTACGGCTACAAGGAGGGCTGGGGTGAGCTCGGCCCGCGGCTGGCCGAGGAGATCACGGCGCTGATGACCGCGGGGCCGTCCGCCTGACGCCCCCGCCGCCGGCCTCCGGCCGGTGGTCCGGCGGCCGGTGCCGGGTCCCGACCGGGACGCGGCCGTGACGCCGGCTCCGGCGCGCACACGCCCGACCGCGGCTCAGTACGGGTGCACCCCGCCCAGGTGCGGTG